>CAMENK010000017.1 GCA_945928335.1 uncultured Bacillota bacterium | reverse complement strand
TCCAAAGGGGATGGAAGAGCATCAAATCCGTACGAAATATACTATGGGGAGTCATGTACTGAATAGTACATGGTTCCGTTAACTTAACTGTGTCTTTTGACTAAATTACCTATTTAATTAAATAGGTAATTTTTATTGATAAATTGCTTTAACTTTGTTTTGTTCTATAGTATAATCTTTTTGGAGGGCATCACTATGAAAAAGGTTAAATATTTAATAATTACTTTTATGATAGTATTAGTTGATCAAATAAGTAAATATTTAGTTATGACTAATATGAAACTTAATAAAAGTATAGATATTATACCTAATTTTTTTAAATTAACTTATACTAATAATCATGGTGCTGCTTTTAGTATTTTAGAGGGTAGGCAAGTACTTATAATATTAGTAAGTTTATTAGTTTTTATATATTTAGTTTATGAATTATTTAAGAAAAAGAATAATTCTAGAATATTATGTGTAAGTATTTGTTTAATATTAGGAGGATTACTTGGAAATCTTATAGATAGGCTAGTATATAGTCATGTAAGAGATTTTTTGGATTTTAAAATTTTTAGTTATGATTTTGCTATTTTTAATATTGGAGATATAGGTATTGTTGTTGGTGTTGTTTTGATGCTAATAGGTATTATATTGGAGGAAAAAGATGGAGATAAAAATAAAGGAAGAGAACAGTAATATTAGATTAGATAATTATATGACTAGTATAATTGATACAAGTAGAAGTAATATTACTAAACACATTAAAGATGGTACTATTAAGGTTAATGGTAAAGAAGTTAAGCCAGGTTATTTATTAAGATTAGGAGATATTATTAGTTATAATGAATGGAATGAAAGTACTCTAGTAGAAAAAGAAAATATACCATTAGATATTTATTATGAAGATAAAGATGTTATGGTTGTTTATAAAAAAAGTGGTATGGTAGTGCATCCTGGAAATGGTAACTATCATGGAACTTTAGTAAATGCTCTTACTTATTATACTGATGAATTAAGTAGTATTAATGGTAGTGATAGACCTGGTATTGTTCATAGAATTGACAAAGATACTTCTGGGCTTTTATTAATTTCTAAAAATAATAAAAGTCATCAAATACTAAGTGATGACTTTAAAAATAAAAGAATTAAGAGAAAGTATATAGCTTTAGTTAGTGGAGTAATTAATGAAAGTTCAGGTAAAATAAATGCACCTATTGGTAGAGATATATTAGATAGAAAGAAGATGTGCGTTACTGATAAGAATAGTAAAAATGCAGTTACTAATTTTACCGTTTTGAAAAGATATAAGAATAGTACTTTAATTGAATGTGTACTTGAAACTGGAAGAACTCATCAAATAAGAGTCCATATGGCTTATATAGGACATCCTGTTATTAATGATCCGGTGTATGGTAAGAAAATAAATGATTATGGACAATTATTGCATGCTTATTATTTGGGATTTAATCATCCTACAACTAAAGAATTTATGGAATTTACTTGTCCGTTAGAACCAAGATTTGAAGAAATGTTAAATGAATTTAAAAATTCATAATATAAATAGTTAAACTTAATATAAAAGCATACACATTATATATTATATATGGTATAAGATAAAAACTTGCTTTAGTATTAAGTTTTTTTGATTCAATAAATAGGAATATAGAACTTACTAGTGTAATAGTCGTTAATATAAATCCAAAGAAAGGACTTTTTAGATAGAAAAAACCATATATAAATAACTGATTTGCTAAATAGTTAGTTATTAAAACATAAAAGTAATCTTTCTCTTTGAATATATTTTTAATATTAGATATTTTGTAAATACTAATACTAATTAAAATATAAATAATTAACCAAAGTATACTTATTATTTTACTTGGTAATGTAAAACCTGGAAGGTTTAAAATATTATAGTATTCAAAATCTACTTTGAATATTAGTCCTCCAAGTAACCATGGTATTAGAATTATTATTAATTTTAAAATCTTTTTCAAATTTAATCACCCTTTACTAATTGTATGAAAAATAGTAAAATAATATTATTGAAAAGAGGAGATATAATGGCAAGTATAAGTGTTGGTAAAAAAGATGAAATAGTTATGAAGCTAATACATTATTTTGTAACTGAAGAAAATTATAGACCTATTATTGTAAGAGGTGTACAAAATGAGATTTGGTTAGAAAATTTAGATAGTGAAATTCCTTTAATAAGAATAAATATAAATTATATTCATAATGAAGAACAACTTTTAACTGATACAAGAAGGGCTGAAAGTATAAGAAAAACTATAAAGAAGAAAACATATAGTTTAAATATGAATATGCTCAACTTATTGGTCGATGTTAGAGATGAGGTTACTGATGTTGAAAATGAAGTAACAAAGAATATTAAAACTATTAAAATAAATAAAATTAGTGATTTAAAGAAAAATAATTTTATAAATGAGTTTTTTCCTTCTTTTAAAGAGAAAGTTCAAAATAAAAAGGCTAATGTAAATGAAATGTTTACCATGACTGATGAACTAAATGAAAAAACTGTAAAAGAAGATAAGATATTAGCTAAGGTTTTTAGAAACAATGAAAAGCCTATTATAACTACAACTCTTATAGTTATAAATGTTATTGTTTATTTATTAAGTATTGTAAATTATAACTTTATTTTAAATACTTTTGCTAATTATTATTTATATGTTAAGAATGGGGAGTTTTATAGATTATTGACTAGTACTTTCGTACATGCAAATATTATACATTTACTATTTAATATGTATGCTTTATATGTTATAGGACCTGTAGTAGAAAAATATTATGGTAAATTAAAATTTTTGCTAATCTATTTAGGAAGTGGAGTTATTGGTAGTTTGTTCTCAGTTGTTTTAACTAATTATGCAAGTGTAGGCGCTAGTGGAGCAATATTTGGATTATTTGGAGCTTTATTGTTCTTCGGATATAAGTATAGGGCGACATTAGATGGATTTTTAAGAAGTAGTATTGTGCCAACATTAATTCTTAATTTAATAATAGGTTTAGTAATTCCAGGAATAGATATTTCAGCACATATTGGTGGACTTATTGGTGGAATATTATTTAGCTATTCAGTTGGAGTAGTCAATAAAAAAAGAAATAAAGATAAGATAAATGGAATAATAATACTAATTATTATGGTGGCGTTTTTGGTTTATATGTTAATGAATAAATAAAAGAGTCAGTTCATTTTGAACTAACTCTTTTATAATTTTCTATATAATCCTATAGCTATTCCTAGAATGTTAACTTTATCTAATATTATTGGACTCATAGTTTCATTTTCTGGTTGTAATCTAAAATGTCCATTTTCTTTATAAAATGTTTTTAAAGTTGTATATCCATTTTCATCTAAAGCAACTACATAGTCACCATTTTTAGCTGTAGAAGTTCTTTTTACTATAACTATATCTCCATCATATATTCCTACATTTTTCATACTCATTCCTTCACATCTAAGTGTAAATACTTCTTCTTTTTTTGGAATCATGAAACTAGGGATACTCATATATTCATCTGGAAATTCAATTGCTTCTATTGGGTTACCACAAGTAACTTTTCCTAGTAATGGAACACTTACAACATCTTCTTTTGTTTCTAAATATTCATTTGGTACTAATACTTCCAAAGTACGAAACTTATTATCTGTTTGTTTTAAATATCCTTTATTCATTAAGTGTCTCATATGTACAAAAACTGTAGCTGTGCTACTTAAATCCATTAGTTCACAAATTTCTCTTACGCTTGGGCTATAGCCGTGTTCAGCTATATATTTTTTTATAACTGTTAAAACTTCTTCTTGTTTTTTTGTTAATTTTTCCATTAGTTCATCTCCTTATAAATTTATGTTAACACAGAAACGTACATTTGTCAAACAAATTTATGATTTTTATTGACACGAACAAAATTGTGTGTTAATCTTAATTTAGAAAGAAGGAGTGATTAGAATGAAAAAAATAGAAAAATTATTTGATAGTTATAAAGGATTAGTTATATTTTATATAATTGTTGCTGTACTTGCGTTGATGATTGCAAAGAAGATTGATAGAATAAATATTTCCACTTCTCAAAATACTGAAGAAACAAGGAGTTACTATGCTTAAATAATTTACAAATAAAAATGCTCGTGTTATAATTAACTTAGAATAGAGTAGGTGAATTATGGATACGAAAGTTATAAATGGAATAAGAAGTCTAGGTATAGATATGATTAAAGAAGCAGGAACTGGGCATCCAGGTATTGTACTTTCAATGGCTCCAACTATTTATACTTTATATAGTAAACATCTTAATTTTAATAAAGATGATGGAAATTGGATAAATAGAGATAGATTTGTTTTAAGTGCTGGACATGGGTCTGCTTTACTTTATAGTATTCTATTTTATTCTGGTTATCCAATAGAAATTGAGGATTTAAAAAAGTGGAGAACTAGAAAAGGTAAATTATCGGGGCATCCTGAGTTAAATAAAAAAATAGGAGTTGAAGTGACTTCTGGAATGCTTGGTGATGGTTTTGCAACAGCAGTTGGTATGGCAATGGCTGAGGAACATTTAAGAAGTATAATTGGAAAAGAAATAATTGATAATTATACTTATGTTATGGTTAGTGATGGAGACTTAATGGAAGGTATTAGTTATGAGGCTGCATCTATTGCTGGAAATTTAAAATTAGGTCATTTAATTGTACTTTATGATTCAAATAAAATTACATTAGATGGAAGTACAAAAGGTGTTTTTGAAGAAGACGTATTAAAAAGATTTGAAGCAATGGGGTGGCATACTGAAACTATATTAAATGCTGAAGATTATATAAGTATTGATAAAGCAATTACAAAAGCAAAGGCTATTACTGATAAGCCTAGTATTATTGAAATAAAAAGTATAATAGGAATAGGGACTAGTATTCAAGGTACTAATAAAGTTCATTCAGGACCTCTTAGTGATGAAGATATGGATTTAGTTAAAGATAAAATGAATATGACAAAAGTACCTTTTCATGTATCAAAAGAGGCTATTACATATTATAGAGATTTAGTAGATAAAAGAACTAGTGAAGTATATAATAGTTGGGTTTCTAAATATAATTATGTTATTGAACATGATGAATATAGAAAGAATATTCTTTTAAGTTTAGAAGAAAATAGAAAAATAAATATTAAAAATCTACAAATAAATTTTGATATAAATATGAAAGAAGATTTAAGAGAAACTAATCAAAATTTAATGAATGTAATTTCTAAATTAGATCCACTTCTTATAGGTGGTAGTGCTGATACTAATAGATCTACTAAGACATATTTAGAAGATGGTGGTGACTTTAATACTGATAGAAAAGGTAAAAATATAAGGTTTGGTGTTAGAGAAAGAGTGATGGCTGCGATTATGAATGGTTTGTCACTTAGTGGATTAAAGACATTTTGTAGTACTTTCTTAGCTTTTAGTGATTACATGAAACCTTCTATAAGAATGTCAGCTATGATGAATTTACCAGTTACATATATATTCACTCATGATTCTGTTAAAATAGGACCTGATGGTCCTACGCATGAACCCGTTGAACAAATTGGTGCTTTAAGAAGTATTCCTAATATGTATGTATTTAGACCTGGGGATGTAAACGAATTAGTTGCAAGTTGGGATTATATTACTAATAAAAAAGTTACCAGTAGTTTAATATTATGTAAGGAAGAAAAAGGTATAATATCCGGTACTAGTATAGAGGGTGCTTTAAAGGGTGCTTATATTGTAAAAAAAGAAGAAGGAAGACTTTCTGGTATAATTATTGCAACTGGTAGTGAACTTGAAACTGCTGTTGATTTAGCAGATGAATTAAGGCAAAAAGGATTATATATAAGAGTTGTTTCTATGCCTAGTATGGAAGTGTTTAATAAACAAGATAAAGAATATAAAGAATCATTGCTTCCTATAGGCGCTAAGATAATAGTATTGGAAGCAAGCAATGATCCTTTATGGAATGAGTTTGTCTATAATAAAAAATATCTCTTAACTATAAACGATTTTGGTATTAGTGCTCTTAGAGAAGAGGTTTTAGATAATTTTGATTATACTTATGATAAACTTTTGGAGAGAGTAGAAAGATTATTAAAATAAGAAAGGAATATTTTATGAAAAAAATAATTTTAATTTGTTGTATTTTATTAGTATTATCAGGGTGTGGTAAGGTAGATGAAGATAAGGAAAAAATGTTTTATGATTCGCTAGAAAAAGCTTATATAACTATTTATTCTTCAGATGGAGTAGGACTTCCCGTATATAGTGACGAGAAAACTGAAATAAATGGTAAGACTTGGTATTTAGTAGCATCTTCTAAATATAATAGTTTGAGTACATTAGTTGAATATGCTGAGAGTGTTTATACTGAAGAAGTATATGATGATATTGAGAAAGTTATAAGTAGTAAATATAAAGAAATAAGTGGTGAATTATATACTACTTCTAGTGGAGGATGTTTACTAGATTATGAGTTAACTGATGAATTAAGTAATGAGTTAAAGAAAGATTTTAAAGTTAAGTCAACTAGTGGTAATAAAGTTGTATTTAGTTATAATAATAAAGAATATACTGCTAAGAAAAAAGATAATTATTATGTTTTTAGTGAAAAAATATTTGAATGTCCTAAAGAAGACTAGTTTTGATTTAAGAATATTAAGCAATTATTGATTTAATATTCTTTTTTTAGTATAATTAACATGAAATTTAGGAGTGATTTTATATGACAAATAAAGATTTAGCTGATTTATTATTTCCAAATATTAATAAAACTATAGAAGATTATGAAACAATTTATCCAAAGAGAAATTTAGATACAGATGCAATAGTTACAAGATATGCTCCAAGTCCTACTGGATTTATTCATATTGGAGCTTTATTGGCTGCTTTTGTTGGTGGTGCTTTTTCTAGACAAACTAATGGTGTTTTTTATTTAAGAATAGAAGATACTGATACTAAAAGAACAATTGATAATGGAATAAGTTTAATAATAAATGGTTTAAAAGAGTTTGGTGTTACTTTTGATGAAGGACCTATTGATGATAATAATAGTGTGGGTAACTATGGACCTTATATTCAAAGTGAAAGAAAAGAAATCTATCAAACTTATGCAAAACATTTAGTTGAATTAGGACTTGCTTATCCTTGTTTTTGTAGTGAAGAGGAAATAGAAAATATAAGAAATATACAAGCTCATAGAAAAGCAAGAATTGGTTATTATGGTGAATGGGCTAAGTGTAGAAGTTTAAGTATTGAAGAAGCATGTGAAAAAATTAAAAAAGGTGAGAAACCTGTTATAAGATTAAGAAGCAATGGTGACTATGATAATAAAATAATATGTCATGATGAGATTAGAGGAGAAGTAGCATTTCCTGAAAATGATTTAGATATAGTTATTATTAAATCTGATGGACTTCCTACTTATCACTTTGCACATGCAATAGATGATCATTTAATGAGGAGTACTCATATTATTCGTGGAGATGAATGGTTAAGTAGTTTACCAATTCATTTACAACTTTTTGATATGTTAGGATTTGAAAGACCTAAATATGCTCATATATCACCTTTATCTAAAATAGATGAAGAAACAGGAAATATGAGAAAACTAAGTAAAAGGAAAGATCCAGAAGCTGCAATGAGTTATTATCATGAACTTGGAATTCCTTATGAAGCTGTAGTTATATATTTAGCAACAATAGCATCTTCTGATTTTGAAGAATGGATGATGCAAAACCCAGATAAATCAGTAAATGATTTTAAATTTGATTTTTCTAGAATGTCTAAAAGTGGAGCATTATTTGATTTAGATAAGCTTAATAATATATGTAAAAACTATATAAGTACATTAACTGCAAAAGAATTATATGATAAAGTTAAAACTTATTTATTAGAGTATGATGAAGATTTCTATAAAATATTTACTGAAGATGAAGAATATTCTTGTAGTGTATTAAATATAGAAAGAAATAGTAAAAAACCTAGAAAAGATATAGGTAAATATAGTGATGTATATGAGAATGTATATTATATGTATGATTCTTTATTTGAACCTAAATATGAAAATTTATCATTAAATGCTGATATGTATATAGATTATATAGAAAATGGATTTAATGTAGAAACTGAAAACTGGTTTAATGATATAAGTGAATTTGCAAGAAAATATAATTATGTATCTATGAAAGAATATAAAAATAATCCTCTAGAATACACTGGAAATATAAGTGAGTTTTGTGAAGGATTAAGATATATAGTTACTGGTAAGACTCAAACACCTAGTCTTCAAGAAATATTAACTATATTAGGAAAAGAAAGAGTATTGAAAAGACTTAATAATTATAAAGATATTTCAAAGAGAAGTTAATCTTCTTTTTTTCTTTTTTTAAACATAAAATTACTAGGTGACTAAATATGTTTCAAAGTTTACAAAATAATAGAATTAGATTAATATTTTTAGTAGTATTATTAGTTTTTTTATTAATAGTTATTAGAGTTTTTTATATACAAGTAATTGAATATGAAAAACTAAATGATTTAGCTGAAAATTTATGGAGTAGGAATTTACCTGTACAAGCAGATCGTGGAAAAATATTAGATAGAAATGGAAAAGTAATAGCGGGTAATGTTACAACAAGTAGTTTAGTTTTAATACCTAGTCAAATAAAAGATAAAGAAAAAGTTAGTAAAGATATAGCTGAAATATTAGGAATTAGCTATGAAGAAATGTATAAGCATGTTAATAAAAAGACTTCTATTGAGAGAGTTCATCCTGAAGGAAGAGATTTAAGTTATGAAGTTGCTGAAAAAATAAATAATTTAGGGTATGATGGAGTTTATTTATTAAAAGAAACTAAAAGATATTATAATTATAATGATGTCTTAGCACATGTTATTGGATATGTTGGAATAGATAATCAAGGATTAAGTGGGTTAGAACTTATGTATGATGATGTTTTAACTGGAACTAATGGTAGTATAAAATATTATTCTGATGGAAAAGGAAATAAATTAGATATGCCAGAAGTTTATGTTAGTCCTGTAAGTGGAATGAATATTACTTTAACTATAGATTTAGATTTACAATTGGTTTTAGAAAATGAACTTAATAATGCTGCTAAAAAATATAAAGCAGAAGGGGCAATAGGCATAGTAATGAATCCTAAAACAGGAGAAATACTTGCAATGAGTAGTAGACCTACTTTTGAACCTTTGAATTATCAGAATTATAGTGTTGAGACAATAAATAGAAATCTTGCTATATGGTCAAGTTTTGAACCTGGATCAACTTTTAAAATTTTGACATTGAGTGCCGCTATTAATGAAGGGTTAGTAAATATATTTGAAGAACATTATTATGATACTGGAAAAATAAATGTAAGTGGTACAACTTTACATTGTTGGAAAACTAAAGGACATGGTGATGAAACATTCTTAGAAGTGGTAGAAAACTCTTGTAACCCTGGGTTTGTAGTTATGGGTCAAAGATTAGGTAAAGAAAAACTTTTTAGTTATATAGATTTATTTGGTTTTGGTACTAAAACTGGAATAGATTTAAATGGTGAGAGTTCTGGAATTTTGTTTGATTTAGATGACGTAGGACCACTTGAATTAGCAACTACTTCTTTTGGACAAGGAGTATCAGTAACAGCTATACAACAAGTACAATCGGTAAGTGCAGTGGTAAATGATGGTAATATGTATACACCATATGTGGTTTCAAGTATTAGTGAAAACGAAACGGGAATAATAATAAAAGAATTTAGACCTCAATTAAAGAAAAATAATTTAATAAAAAAAGAAACTAGTGATTTAGTAAAATATGCTTTAGAAAGTGTAGTTGCTAATGGTAGCGGTCATAATGCTTATATTGAAGGATATCGTGTTGGTGGAAAAACAGGAACAGCACAAAAGGTTGGTAGTGATGGAAGATATATGGTCGGAAATTATGTATTATCTTTTATTGGCTTTATGCCGGCAAATGATCCAGAGTTTGTAATATACATAGCAGTAGATGGCGCTAAGGGTGTAACACAATATGGTGGTACTGTAGCAGCTCCTATTGCTAAAAATGTTTTGAGTGCTGCAATTAATTTATACAATATAGAAAGTGATCCGAATGGGTTACCAAAAGAATATTTATGGTATGAAACTAAATATGTAACTATTCCTGATGTTATAAATATGGATAAAAAAAGTGCACTTAAAAGTTTACATGGGTTTAGTGTTGAATATACTGGAAATGGGGATAAAGTAATTGATATAAGTCCTAAAGTAGGAAGTAGAGTGAAAGAAGGCAGTGTTGTAAAGTTGATGTTAAATTAACAATAAAAAGTTTAATAAATTTGATAATTTTAAAATACTATGTATAATTATTATTAGGGAGTGATAAGAATGCTTATATTAGCAAAATCAATATTAGGTTTGATGGTAAGTTTTTTTATAGCAGTATTTTTGGGATACTTTTTATTACCAGTTTTAAGAAAACTTAACTTTAAACAAAATGTTAGTAAACATATTACAGAAAGGCATTTAAAAAAAGAAGGAACTCCAACTATAGGTGGTTTAATATTTATAATACCTACTATAATTACTATGGTTGTACTTTATTTTAAAGGTAGTTTAGAAATAACTCATTCTTTGATAATCATTATGTTTGTATTTATTTCATATAGTATTTTAGGTTTCTTAGATGATTATATTAAAATAAAGAAACATAATAATGGTGGACTTTCAATCATACAAAAATTAGTAGCGCAAGTATTAATTGCTGTTGTGTTCTTCTATATTTATATGAGAGGTGGAGGTAGTACACACTTAGTAATAACTAGTTTAAATATTGACTGGGATTTAAAATGGTTTTATGGCTTGTT
>CAMENK010000016.1 GCA_945928335.1 uncultured Bacillota bacterium | reverse complement strand
AGACTAAAAATATTCTAAAGACCCTTTTAGAAATTTATAATCTAAGAAAGTGCTTACTATTAGACTAACTATTATTGAAATTATTAGTCCATATATCCCTATTTTTAAATTAGATAATACTGCTATGAGTAGTAATTTTACTATACTACTTATAATTGTAGTAGCCATTGCTTCTTTACTTCTATCTAAAGCTTGTAATGCATTTGATATAGGTGTATTTATAAAGTAAAGTAAGAAGAAAGGTGCTAGTACTCTTATATAATTACTACCAAGAGTAGTATTATATATTAGTTTTAAGAAAAATTCTGGAATACAAAATATTAAACTTGTTGATATAAATCCTATTAAAAGAGATAAACTAACTATTTGTTTAACTCTTTTTTTACACATTTCAATATTCTTTTGAGCATAATTTTTAGATAATTCTGGTATTAGAGAAGTACTTATACTCATGGTAAAAAATTGGGGTAAAAGTAATAAGGCTAAACTATATCCATTAAGTATTCCATATTCTCTTATTATAAATCTACTAGAATAACCTACATGAGTTAGTACTGTTGTTAATATTATTGGTTCTAGAAAATGGGCAATACTACCAATTATTTTACTACTAGTCATTGGAATACTTATACCTAGTACATCTTTTATTTCATTCTTTTTAGGACTTAAATCTTCTCTAGTAATTGTTATACCTTTAGGTAAACCGAGTAACATTACAACTATACTTGAAAATTCACTTACCATATTTACTAGTATTATTACTGATATTGTAAGAATTATACTTTTTTCTAAACATATTGGTATTAAAAACACCAATATGGCTATTCTAACTATTTGTTCAACTATATTTGATAATATATAGATTCCCATTCTTTGTTTTCCCCAGTAATATCCTTTAATAATGCTGGACATACCTATAAAAGGTAAAGTAAATCCTATAGATAACAATGGATAATAAAGTCTAGGTTCATGTAAAAAAGTATTAGCTAAGGGTGCTGATATTAGAAATATTATTGCTAAAGTTATTAAATTTAATAATAAAGAAACTGGTATTATAGAAAATATTACTTTTTTACTACTTCTTCCTTCAATACTTACTAATTTACTTATTGCAGTTGGAAAACTAAATGTAGCAATGGTAATAAATAAACCAAAAGTAGGTGTTATTAAAGAGTAAAGTTCTATTCCTTCAATACCTATTTTTCTTGTTATTATTATTTTTAATATAAAACCTAAAAATTTAGAAAAGAATCCTCCAGTTAATAATATTAAGGTTCCTATTATAAATTGATTATTTAAATATTTTTTTATCATAGTTAAATTTATGAAATGATATTATCTTTTATGTTATAGTCTAAGTTTAAATTTTTAATGATTTTTCTTGTTAGTAATAGTATTTTTAAGTATAATAGTGTTTAGGAAGTGAGAGTATGATACAAAAACCAAAGGGTACATTAGATTTTATTGGAAGAGAAGGATATATTTATAATTATTTGTATAATTATACTATGAATTTTATGCATTCTTATAATTATGAGTTTATTAAAATTCCTACTTTTGAAAGTACAGAATTATTTTATAGAGGTGTTGGAGAAACTACTGATGTTGTTAATAAAGAAACATATGATTTTATTGATAAAGGAAATAGAAATATGACTTTAAGGCCTGAATTTACTGCTGGAGTTGTTAGAAGTTATATAGAAAATAAACTTTATGTAGATCAAATTAAAAAACTTTATTATTTTGGAAGTGCTTTTAGATATGAAAGACCTCAAAGTGGAAGACTTAGAGAATTTACTCAGATGGGTGTAGAAGTATTTGGAATTAAAAATGCTTATTTAGATGCTGAAGTTATTAGTCTAGCTTATAGGTTTTTAAGTGGACTTGGTATTACTAATTTAAAAGTAGTTATAAATACTTTAGGAGATACAGAGAGTAGATTAAACTATAATAAAGTAATTAAAGAATATTTAGAAAAAGATAGAGATAATTTATGTGATATATGCAAAGAAAGATTAGATAAGAATCCATTAAGAATATTAGATTGCAAGTATGATGGTGAAAGAGATTATATAAAGAATGCACCTAAAACTATTGATTATTTAAATGAAGAAAGTAAAAATTATTATGAAGAAGTTAAACATGCATTGGAAATACTAGATATACCTTTTGAAGAAGATCCAACATTAGTCAGAGGTCTTGATTATTATTCTCATACAGTTTTTGAAATTAAAAGTGATTTAGAATTTTTAGGAAAAGCTAATACTTTATGTGCTGGAGGAAGATATGATAATTTAGTTAAAACTTTAGGTGGACCAGAAACTCCTGGAGTAGGTTTTGCTGCTGGTATAGAAAGAATTATAACTATTCTTAATGAATTAGAAATATACATTCCAGAAGAAAAGTTAGATGTATTTATTATGAATCTTGATAATAGTGGGTTTGCATTTCAAATATTAGATGATTTAAGAAATAGTGGCTATTCTTGTGAAATAGATTATACAGGTAAGAGCATGAAAAATATGTGGAAACTTGTAGATAAATATAATCCTAGTTATGTTTTAATTATAGGTGAAGATGAAGTTAAAAGTGATTATATAACAGTTAAAGATAATACTACTAAAGAAGAAACTAAGGTTAAAACTAGTGAACTTATGGATTATTTAGATATGAATTTATAATTATTATGGGGGTAAGGTATGAAAGATTTAAGTTTAGCAATTTTATTTGAAGAGTTATATATTGATAATTTACAATTTCCTGTGTATATTCCAATCAGACCTTTAGTAGGATATTCTAACGATAAGAAAGATTTATTTATTGATCAATATTCTGCACAGACATATATAAATTTAGATTATGCTTATTCTCAAAAGCTACCAGAAGGTTTTAATCTTGTACATAGTATAAAAGATCTTATGGTGAAATATAAATCTTTAAGTAAAAAGAATACGGTATTGAATTCTTGGTTAGAAGTAGAAAAATATATTTACTTTTATGAAAACGATGGATTAGAATTTAGATGTTGTACACCACAAGATTTTGAGAAAAAATTTAAGGTTAGTGCTCCAATGCTTTTAACTTATCAAATTAATAGTCTTAATTTTAGACTTACTAATGGACAAGTTACTTCTGATGAATATTATGATACTTTATATAGTAGTGAATTTTATTCGGAGCATTTACCTAATATAGAGAGTAAGGATACAAATAGTGTTAGTTTACCGAATATATGTGAAGCAATGGATAAAGTTTCTTCTAAAGTAATATGTCAAGATGAAACTATTAAAAGAGTTATTACATCAATATATAGGAGTTTATATTTTGGTAGAGATAAATTTAAGAGTAATATTCTCATGTATGGACCTACTGGAGTTGGTAAGACTGCTATTGTTAAGGCAATTGGTGAAGTTTTAAATGTACCAGTATGTATAGAAGATATGACTAGATTTACTGAGACTGGTTATATAGGTAAAAGTGTAGATGATATTTTATTAGATTTATATTACAATGCTAATTGTGATTTAGAAAAAGCAGAAAATTCTATATTATTTTTAGATGAAATAGATAAAAAAGCAGATAAAGATACTAGTAAAAGTTTTAATAAAGGTGATGTGCTTAAGAGTTTATTAACTATTATAGAAGGTGGAAAGTATGAAATAGTTGATAATAAACAGGGAGTTATTTCTTTTGATACTAGTAAACTAATAGTTATAATGGCTGGTGCTTTTAGTGATTTATATAATGAAGCAAAGGAAGAAAAAGTTATTGGATTTAATAAGAGTAAAGAATCTATTGATAGAAAAGTTAATGTTGAAGATTTAGAAAAATTTGGGATTCCTAGTGAATTTATTGGAAGACTTAGTTTAATTTCAAGATTAAATAGTTTAAAGTTAGAAGATTTGATTAGAATATTAAAGAAGAGTGAATTAAGCGTGCTTAGAAAATATATATTAACTTTTAAAGATTTAGGTATTGATATTAAGGTACCTGAAGAAGTTTATAAAAGTATAGCTTTAAAAGCAGAAAAGTTTAATAAAGGTGCAAGAATACTAAATTTAGTAACTGATGAGATTTTTGAAAATGTTGTTTTTCAAATATTAAATGAAGGAAAAGATAATGTTAAAGAAGTTATTATTGGAGAAAATATAGTTGAAGATAAGAATGATTTTAAGTTAGTAAAAAAACTAAGTTAAAAAAATATTTACAATATATGTTTATATGCTATAATATATTTCATATTGAAAGGATGATAAAAATGACAGAAATATGTAAATTAGATTTACCAAAGTATACAAAGGGAATGATTTTATCTACTGAAGATAAGATTTTAAGTATACTATTTAAAGAAAAATCATGTACTAAAGGAGAATTAAAAAGACAAAGTGGAGTAGAATTTCCTGTAATTTTATTGCATTTAGAAAATATGGCTTTAAAAGGTTATATTGTTGAAAGAAATTATGAAAATCAACCTACTTATTATTTGACAGCAAGTGGAATGTATGAATTGGAATATCGTTTTAATAGAAATTATTTTTTGGGATTACACTTTGGCTTAGAAATGGCTGGATATGATAGAAATAATGTTGAAAGATTTTTAAAGAATCGTTTCTATAATTTCTATATTGCAGGTGAATGGGATGAAATTAGTTTACCTAGTCAATATAAAACATGGTGTGAAAGTAATAATATAGGATTATATTCAGATGTAAATAAGTTGACTTTAAAGTAGACATTAAAATATGAATTTGATATAATTAAATTACCAAGATGAGGTGTTCAGAATAAACCGACAAACATGTAATTTGGAGACCTAATTAGATAGTTGTGTTGAATGCTTGTAAATTCAAGAATCCTAATACTATTTATGTGGACTACCACCTCGCGAGAAGCGAGTTTTATTACAGCACTTTACTTGGTTTTATTTTGGAGAAATTATGAATTTAAATAGATTAGAATTGTTAATTGGAAAAGATAATGTAGAAAGAATTAAAAAATTAAATATTCTTTTAGTTGGAATAGGTGGAGTAGGTGGATATACTTTTGAATCATTAGTTAGGTGTGGTGTAGAAAATATTACTATAATTGATTATGACAAAGTGGATGAAACTAATTTAAATAGGCAAATACTTACTAATTTAAATAATATAGGTGAATTTAAAACTGATATTGCAGAATTAAGAGCTTTAAGTATAAATAGTAATATTAAAGTTAATAAGATTACTAATTTTTTAGATTCAAGTAATATAGATACTATTGATTTTAGTAAGTTTGATTATGTGATTGATGCTTGTGATTCAATAGATACTAAGGTTCTTTTAATAAATAATTGTATTTATAATAAAGTAAAAATTATTAGTTCAATGGGTACTGCTAAAAAGATGGATGCAAGTAAGTTAGAAATAACAAGTTTAGATAAAACTTGTTATGATCCATTAGCTAAAATACTTAGAAAGAAAATAGATAAGAAAATTCAAAGAAAAGTTATTGTAGTATCAAGTAGAGAAAAGCCAATGGATATTAAAGAACTAGGGAGCAATAGTTATGTCCCTGCAGTAGCCGGCTTGTTTATAACTAATTATATAATAAATGATATTTCAAAATATTGATAATACTAAAAAAGGAGCGTTATTATGTTATGTAAATCATGTGGTAATAAAATAGATAAAGGATGGAAATATTGTCCAAATTGTTCTAAAAAAATAAATAATAATTTTAAATTTATTATAATTTTATTATTAGTTCTTTTTATCTCAATATTTGTTATTCTAACCATAGACTCACCTAAAGAAAGTAATAATATTGATGAAAAGTATATACAAAATTACTTAAAAACAAAATATAATGAGAAATTTAAAAATATTTACTTATTTGATTCAATAGATAATGAAGATGTAGATATAACATGTGATGGGAGTCATTTTGGTACAATTAAAGGAAAAGGAACAAAAATTTATTATAAAGTTTATTCAGAAAATAATGATATAGAATTTTTTGCATTTTATGATACTTCTGATAAAAATAAAGAAATAAATGATAATTACAATCGTAATTTATTAAGACGAGAAATTATTGAAGAAATCTATGATTCAATTTATAAATATTTAAAAAGTGATATTTCAAAAATATATTTATATTCTAATGTAAATGATAAAAGTACTCAAATAACTAATAAACAGCAATTACATCAGGAACTTAGTATATTTGACACTTTTGATGATACTTTTGATGATATGATTGTTTATATTAGTAGTGATATATATAATTATAGTAAAAATAACTATTCTAATATAACAAAGTTAAATGATGAAATAACAAAACTAAATAATAAATATTATGTTAATGTACTTATGTATTTTTCTAAAGATGCGAAAATTGTATTAAATAGACTTGATGGAAAAGCGTATGTTTATGACAATATACATAAAGCTTGGGGAGAAAAACTTGATGATTTTGTTTTAAGAGAGTATTATTAGAAAGAGGTATAATATGTATTGTATAAATTGTAATAATAAGGTTGATGAAAAATGGAAATATTGCATTAAATGTGGAAAATCTTTAATTAATGATAATTCTACAATTGATGAGATAAAAGTTGAAGAGATAAAGGATAAAGAAAAAAAAGACACTATTCTTTATATATCATTATTCTTTATAGGATTAGGTGGCTTAATATTTTTAGATAATTTTAAAGGCATATTTTTTCTTTTATCATTAGTATCTATAGTGACAGGTTATGTTAAATATCCAAAAAATAAAATTATAAAAATAATATTTTGGATATTTGTAATTCTTTTCATATTATTTATTATTTTTGCTGTAGTTGCAATTATAGCCTGCATAAGGGAATTACCTAATTGCACCAACATTGGTTGAGGTAATTATGTTTAATATTAAATTTCCTTTTTATAGTTTAGCAATTTTAATCTCTTTAATTAGTAATGTAATTATAGTATTATTATTGTCAAAAAAATATGCCTATCCTAAAAATGAAATAATTGGTTTATTATTATATGAAAATGTGGGTATTATAGTAGGCGCGAAAGTATTTTGGTTTATAGAAAATTATAACTTAAATCATACATTTAATTTTTTTAGTTTGGGACTATCTTCATATGGAGCAGTTATAGGCGCAATACTATCCATAATATTATTTAGCATTCAATTTAAAAAATCGTTTAGAGAACTACTTAATATTTATATGCCTTCAATTCCTTTAATGTATTCTATAGGAAAAATAGGCTGCTTTTTAGTAGGATGTTGTTATGGAATAGAATATGATGGGATATTTAAAGTAACATATAATTATTCGACATCTGCTCCCAAAAATATAAGTCTTTTTCCTATACAAATTTTAGAAAGCATTGTATTTTTCTTAATTTTTATATATATGATTAAAAAGCATATAAAAAATCAATTTGACCTAGGGTTAGTAATGTGTGGTAGCGCAAAATTTTTATTAGATTTTTTAAGATTTAGTCATAAAAATATAATATTATCTACTAATCAATTAGTAAGTATTGTATTTATAATTGTAGGAGTAATATTATTTTTCAAATATAAAAGAAACAGTGTCAAGAATTGACATTTGTATAATAATATGGTACAATTGTATCAGTGAGGGGATTTTATGAATAAGAAACAAGTAAATAGATATACTTTAGGAATTGTAGTAGGTATTGAAACTAGACAATTTACTAATCAATATGATTTAGGAGAATTTTTTGATAAAGTTCAAAAGTATAATAGTAATCCAAAGAATCCTTTCTTTTTAGGAAAGGTAAAATTACATGGTAATGGTTTAGTTGAATTTAAAAAATACAAAAAGATAACTGAACCATCAACTTTAGAAAAAATTGATATATTAACTACTATGTATGATAATCAAATAGGGTTAAAGAAAGCTTATGGAATTAGTACTAATAATACTCATCCAATTGAGATATTATATAGATTTAATAAGGATATTAGAACATTACCTGTTATTTATTGTAAAAATAAAGATTATATAAATAGAACTTTCTTAAAAGAGTATGTTAATAATACTTTTGCTGTTACACCTGAATTATTAACAAGTATATTAGACAACGATCAAATTGAAGCTTCATGTAGAACTAATATAGAAGATTTTGATAATTTATTTGCTTTAAGAGAAAAATTATCTTATAATCCTAATGCGGATATTACACCTTTTAGTAGATTTTATTCATCATTTATTACTCAAGGTGGAAAGTTTAATTATTTTAATTTTAGACTTTTAGGTACAGTGTTTATGAAAGAAGATGAAAGAAAGTTTAGTCAAGTTGATACTACACCTGAACAATTGATAATTGATGAAATAAGAATTTTTGAAGAAAGAGAAGCTTATGAAGATGCTAAATTAAAATTAACAGAATACTAAAAAACGACAAATTACTAGTCGTTTTTTTTGTATACTTGAATAGGTGGTTATATGAAAATATATATTGACCTACTATTATTCTTAAATTTTGCCTTTGATTTTATATTACTTATGACTACATCTTTAATACTTAAAAGAAATACTAAACTATTAAGAATATTTATAGGAGCTTTAATAGGAAGTATTACAATAATAGTATTATTTATTCCATTTACTACTTTAAGTTTATTTATTGTTAAGATTTTTTTAAGTATTATTATTATAATTTCTACTTTTGGGTTTAAAGATATAAGATATACTTTAAATAATTTATTCTATTTTTATATAACTAGCATATTATTAGGTGGGTTTATGTATTATTTAAATGTAGAATTTAGTTATAAAAATATTGGAATGGTATTTTATCATAAAGGTATTGGTACAAATTATTTATTTATATTGGTAGTAAGTCCTATTATTCTTTTATTATATTTAAAGGCCATGAAGAAGTATAAACAAGATAATACATTAAATTATAAAGTAGATGTTTATATAAGAAATAAAGTAATTAAGCTAAATGGATTTATGGATACTGGGAATACTTTAATAGATCCTTATAGTAATAAAAAGATAATAATAGTTTATAAAAAAAGATTAGAGAATATAGTTAATGATAGTAATTACTTTTTAGTACCAATAGAATCTGTTAATAATAGGTATTTGTTAAAATGTATTAAGGTAGATAAGGTTTATATAGAAGGTTTAGGTATTAGAAAAGATGTCGTTATAGGAATATCAAATGATAAGATTAAGAGGAATGGTATTGATTGTATATTAAATTATTTATTATTGGAGGGATGATATGAAGATATTAGAATTATTAAAAAAATTATTTAGTAGAGATAATAAGTGTTTTTATTTAGGTAGTACAGATATACTTCCACCACCTTTAGAAAAGGAGGTAGAAGAAGATTTAGTTATGAAGAGTAATAATGGTGATTTATTAGCCAGAAATAAATTAATTGAACATAATTTAAGACTTGTTGTTTTCTTAGCTAAAAAGTATGATAATACTATGTATGATTTAGAAGATTTAGTTAGTATAGGCACAATTGGATTAATTAAGGGTGTTAAAACTTATAAATTAGATAAAAATATTAAATTAGCTACATATGCAAGTAGATGTATTGATAATGAAATTTTAATGTTTTTAAGAAAAAATAAGAGGAGAAAAGTTGAAGTGAGTTTTGAGGACTCAATTAATTTAGATAGTGATGGTAATGAATTACATTTAGAAGATGTGTTAGGAACTGAAGATAATGTAGTGGAAAAGACATATGAAGATGAGTTGGATAAAATAATTTTAGAAAAAGAGATTGAAAAATTAAATGAAAGAGATAAAGAAATATTAACTTTACGATATGGGCTTAAAAATAGTGAAGAATATACTCAAAAAGAGGTGGCTGATATGTTAGGAATAAGCCAAAGTTATATCTCTAGAATAGAGAAGAAAACTATAAAGAAACTAAAAGATTTAATGAAAGTTTAATGTATAAAATAATGTCCTTTCTGGCAATATATGTTAGAAAGGATGTTTTTATGGCTAAGAATAAAGTTGAAATTACAGGTATTGTAACAAGCAAACTTAAAGTTTTAAAACATGAAGAAATGACAGAACTATTTAAGAAATATCAATCTGGAGATTTAAAAGCTAAAGATGAATTAGTTAATGGTAATTTAAAGTTAGTTTTATCTATTTTAAAAAAATATCAGAATAAAACTGATAATATGGATGATTTATTTCAAATTGGGTGTATTGGTTTGATTAAAGCTATAGATAATTTTGATTTAAGTCATGAAGTTAAATTTAGTACATATGCTGTTTTAATGATTGAGGGTGAAATTAAAAGATATTTAAGAGACAATAATAGTGTTAGAATTTCTAGAAGTATTAAAGATTTAGCATATAGAATTATGAAATATAAAGAAGATTATTTAAATAAATATAGTAAAGAAGCTTCAACAATAGATATTGCTAATCATTTTAATGTTAGTGAATATGAAGTAAGGGAGGCTTTACTTAGTTTAAAAGAACCAATGAGCTTATTTGAACCTATTTATAATGATGGTGGAGATACTATTTATTTAATGGATCAAATAGAAGATAAGAAAGAAAATAAGGATTTAGATTCTTTAATAAGTATGAGAAAAGCTTTAAATAAAATTAAAGAAAGAGAAAAGAATATATTAATAAATAGATTTATTGTAGGTAAGACTCAGACTGAAATAGCTAATGAGTTACATATTAGTCAAGCTCAAGTAAGTAGATTAGAAAAAAATGCAATAAAGCAGGTTAAAAAATTAATTAAATAGTCATATAATTATTAGGTGGCTTTTATGAGATTGTCTGAGTTACAAAGAAAAGATATTGTCAATATAAATGATGGTAGAATTATAGGTAGAGTTATAGATGCTGATATTAGTGAAAAAGATGGTTCTTTAATATGTTTAGTTATAGAGAAAAGTAAATATTTAAGAAATATTTTTTCTACTGAAAGTGAAGTGACTATTAAGTTTGATCAAATAAAGAAACTTGGAAGTGATGTTATTTTAATTGAAATTTAAAGAAACAATTGAACTCCTATAGCAAATTTGATAAAATAATAAATGTAAAAGATAAGGAGATACGAAACTATGAAAGAAATGATTCTCTCTGAATTAAGTACAAAACTTGGTACGAACTTCGGGGGGGGTTATTAATAAATAACTCTCATA
>CAMENK010000015.1 GCA_945928335.1 uncultured Bacillota bacterium | reverse complement strand
AATTATTCAATCTTCCATTTTCAAAGAAATATGGAACCCTATAAGGAAATTCTAGCACTATAAATCTTGCAGCAACAACTACTGCACCTCTAGTTTTATATCCCGCTTGATTAATCTTATATTCTAAAATACTATCTATTCTTTGAGCTTCTTCGTCATTATAAATTTTACAAGGAAGTTTAACTGTATTATTGTCTTGACTAGCTTTCTTGTATAAATCAGTAACTATAACTTTAACTTTTTTCTCCAAATCAGATGAAGTTTTGACAACAATTTCGGTTTCACCATTACCAACTGGAGTAACTAAACCATTATCAACAGTAACTATTTCTTCGTTATTAGAAGTATAGGTCAAATTTTTATCAACCTCTCCAATAGAAGTAACTTCACCACTTATTTGATAAGTTTCTCCTAAAGTTAAATAAATAAATTCAGTATTTAATGCTAAATCTAAAATTTTATCAATTTTAACTTTATCAGTCTTTAATTTATAAACTTTACCATGCTTATCTTTAATAAATAAATAATAACTACCTGAGTTAACATTAAAAGTACACTTATTATCATAACTTTTAATCCATTTTAATTCATCTGAAACTTCCTCTTTCTCTGAAATCGCGCATTGAACTGGCATTTGAAAAGGGTTATGTATCGTCATAGTAATAGTTCTTGTATTATCCCCATTTATATCACTACTAATATTAACACTTTTAATTTTAGGACTACCATAAATAATTATAAATGTAGTTAATCCTAACAGAAAGAATAAAGGTAATAAAAACATAATAATCTTTTTTAACTTAGATTCATGTAAACTATTTTTTTTAATACTATCAATTACTTGTCTCTCTTTTTCATTTAGATTTGAAGAAAAATTTTCATTTAACTGCTCTTTTTTATTCATACTTATAATACCATCCTATATCATTAAATCTATTATATCAAATATATCACAATTTTTGTCAATATATAAACAATTTTATTAGGATTTTTTATATTTTTATATTATAATAAGTATAGGTGATACTAGTATGAGTGAAAATATGGAAATAGTAGACTTAGATAAAAAAGAAGAAAGTCAAGAAAAAAGTAATAACGAAAAATTTAGTGTATTAGAAACCTATGGAGAAAATTTAAAAACCAAAACATATATAACTAATCCCGCAATTGGAAGAGAAAAGGAAATAAAAGATACATTACTTATATTACTAACTCCTGAAAAAAGTGCAATGCTTGTAGGTAAACCAGGTATAGGTAAAACAGCAATAGTCGAAGGAATAGGATATAGAATGCAAAGAGGAGAAGTGCCAGATGCACTGAAACCTTATGATCTTATAAAAGTAAACATATCTAGCTTATTAGGTAATGTTGAAAATAAAAATGGTGTTGTAGAAAATAAACTTCAAATACTAGTAGATGAACTAAAGCATAAAGAAAATATTATATTATTTATTGATGAAGCCCACTTACTTGTTAGTAGAAATACATCAAACCTAAATGTAGACTTTGCAAATATGCTAAAACCAGGCCTTGATAGAG
The DNA here is from genome assembly GCA_945928335.1 of uncultured Bacillota bacterium. Classification (GTDB taxonomy): domain Bacteria; phylum Bacillota_I; class Bacilli_A; order RF39; family UBA660; genus CAKOLN01. Next base: position 9,819 of record CAMENK010000015.1, on the reverse strand, counting down.
GTACCATCAAAATGATAGGCGCTACTACAACAGAAGAATATGATGCATACATAATTCGAGACCGTGCATTCTTAAGACGTTTCCAAAAAGTTGATGTTGCCGAACCAACGCAAGAAGAAACTGTTAAAATTTTAATGGGAACATATCCTAAACTTGAAAAGCAGACTGGAGTACATATGCCTTATACAGATTATCAAAAAGAAAAATTATTTGAATTTTTAGTTGATTATACTAACGAATATAAAAGAATATATGAAATAGGTAATAGATATCCGGATATTGCATTAGCCTTATTAGGAAATGCATATAGTAATGCTGTATTCGAAAATGTAAAAACATTAAATATACATCATATATACTATGCTATAAAAAATACTAAAAGTGTATATGATGATGCAAAAAGAAAAGGCATAATTGAATTTAAAGAAAAATTTAAAGATATAATTGAAGATGAAAAAGCAGTTTTAGACTAATTTTTCATTTTTTTTAAAAAAGTTTTCATTAATAAAATTTAATATTGAAGACTTTTTTTGTATTTTATAAATAACTTTAATAAAAAAAATAATAAAAAAACATACCTAAATTTTAAAATTCAACTCATAATTTTAAAAAAATTACCAGTTTGCTTTTAATAAAATTTTATGCTACCTTTGTTTTAGGAGGAAAAATGCAAACAGTTGTTGAACTAAAAAATGTGAATAAAAAAATAAAAAAACAAACTATATTAGAAGATGTAAATATAAAATTAACGAAAGGAAAAATCTATGGATTAGTAGGAAGTAATGGAAGTGGAAAAAGTACTTTAATTAAAACTATTTTAGGTTTATATAAATGCAAAGGACAAATCATAATAAATGGATACGATATTAAAAGAGATTACAAAACCATTATAGGTAAAATAGGTACAATAGTAGATTATGTTAGCTTCTATGATTATTTAAGTGCCTATGAAAATTTAAGATACTTTGCAAACTTATATGAAGTGCCAATGGAAAGAGTCAGAGAAGTTATGAAAACAGTAAAATTAGATAAATTTGATAACAAAGCAGTAAGATACTACTCTCTTGGTATGAAGCAAAGACTAGGATTAGCGATTTCATTACTTAAAGATCCTGAAATTTTAATACTAGATGAGCCGATGAATGGATTAGATCCAAAAGGCATAGTAGAACTAAGAAACTTATTATTGAGTTTTAAAGATAAAACAATAATAATATCTTCACATCTTATAAGTGAAATAGAAAAAATAGTAGACGAAGTAATATTTATAAACAATAAAAAAGTAATAACTAAGAGTTTGGAGAAAAACTCATTAAAAAAATCAGTAAAAATAAAAGTAGATAACTATGAAAAATTAAAGAAAATAATAAATATTCCAAGCTTTAATGAAAAAGAAGCATTATATATGAGTGACGAAGAAACAGCTGAATTAAATTCAAAGTTAGTAAGAAATAATGTAAAGGTTTATAGACTTGAAGAAGAAAATAGTTTAGAAAATATACTTCTAAAAATGATGGATGGAGATAAAAATGATTAATTTAATTAAAGCTGACCTATATAAAGAAACAAGAAAGAAAAGTTTGAAGTTAATAACAATTCTATTAATTATAACTTGCTTTCTATCTATAATTATTTTAAATAAAACATACAAACAAAATAATACAAACACGGAAATATATAAATTATTTACAAAAGAAGAATATAAAAATATAAATAAGCATGGAAATTATAATTTATATAAAGAAAGTTATAATGAGTATAAAGAAGTTGTAAATAACATTGATAAAATAAATGTTAACAACAACAAAGTTATTAACATTCTTAATAATAAAATTTATTTTTTATATTTTATAGGTATAGTAGTAATTTTCATATCATTTAATAGCTTATCTTATGACTATACTAATGGTACATTAAAATATATAGTATTAAATAAAAAAGGTAGAACTAAACTATTGCTTTCTAAAATTATATCTATACAAATTATTAGTTTATTATTGATCATAATATTTTCAATATTCTTCTTATCATTTACTTTACTAAAATTTCATACCAATTTGTTAAATTATTACAAATATATTTACATATTTAATAAATTTATAAAACTACCATATCTATTATACTATTTTATTTCTGATATCATATTTCTAATACCTTATACACTTTTAATTGTATTTACTTATCTACTTACAATATTATTTAAAGGAAATACAATATCCTTAATAATTAGTAATATAATATATTTATTTTCATTAGTAATAAGTCAATTTTTAATTACAAGTGGGATTAGAATAATTGAATATACATTCTTACCATACTTAGATTTTACATATCATCAAGATATAATAGAACAAAATGTTAATAATATGATATTTAATACTAATATAAAAATAGAAACATCTATATTTTTTCTAATAGTTTATATAATAATTGGAATAGTTCTAAGCATTAAATTATTTAAAAGAGATATTGCATAAAAAAAGAAACGAAATTGTTTCTTTTATTTATGATATTTTATTGTTTTTATAATATTCAAGTAATTCTTTAAATCTTTCATAATGAACTACTTCTCTTTGTCTTAAAAAACTAAGAGGCGCTAGTAAATCTGGATCACTTGTCAAATCCATTAAATTTTCATAAGTTGCTCTAGCTTTTTCTTCAGCAGCCATATCTTCAGCTAAATCTACAATAGGATCTCCTGTGCTAGCAATATAAGCTGTTGTAAATGGCACTCCATTAGCGTCCATTGGATAAATTCCTCTTTTATGAGAAGTATAGTATGCATCTAAACCAGCCTCTTTTAATTCTTCTATACTAGCTCCTTTTACTAATTGCCTAACCATAGTGCTTATCATTTCAACATGCCCTAATTCTTCGGAACCTATATCAGATAATAAAGCACGACCTCTTTCATCAGGCATAGTAAATCTTTGACATAAATATCTTAAAGAAGCACCAAGTTCTCCATCCGGACCACCTAATTGAGAATTTAATAATTTAGCCATCTTTAAATCTTTTTTCTTAATATTTATAGGGTATTCTAACATCTTTTCATATCTAAACATTATTTACTCCTCCCTCATTCATCCAAGGCCATGGATTTTTAAGCCACTTATAAGAGTCATAATAAAGTGTATCAGTTACGCAAAGAGGACCAAAATTTTTTTCATACATATCTTTATACTTCTTAAGTTCTTGAACTGTGTTTTTAAATACTTTATACATTTCTTCATCATTAGGATGAATATCTAAATAAAGATTTAAGTCTATAACTTTAAAAGTTAACTCCTGAATTTTTAAAAGTAATTCGTCCCTTTCACCTTTAACAACAACTTTATAAACATAATTCTTATATGGAACATATTCTTCAATAATCATATTACCTTTATTAAATCCTTCTCTATCACTAAATAAAGTTCTTTTAATATGTCTATAATTGTTTATATTTATATTGTTTATGTCTATTTTAAAATCATTATCCCATTTCTTTTCATTTTTATTTGTTAAATTATATTCTGTGTAATTGTTCTCTTCATCTTTAACACTATAATTGACAAGATTTTCTCTCTCATCGTAATACATATTTTCCCCTCCCTCGTTAATATATTATGAGTTAAAAATACTAAGAGCCGGGCAAAAGCAATAAAAATATAAAAAATATGTAAATTAAACGTTTAAGTATTGAATAAAAAATAATAGTAATGATAAAATGAAAGTGGTGATTAAATATGACATACAAAATAACATCTAATTCTGATTTAGACACAATCGAATTAGCGCAGAATATTGAAAGCGAAAAATTTCCAAATATGGTAATATGCCTTGTAGGAGATTTGGGAAGTGGAAAAACATTATTTACCAAAGCATTTGCTAAAAGCATGGGAATAGATGAAAACATAACTAGTCCAACATTTAATATTATTAAAGAATATGAAGGAGAATTAAAACTTTTCCATATGGATGTATATAGACTTAATGAAGTAAAAGAAGACATTGGAATACCAGAATACTTTAAAAAGAAAGGCGTAACTATAATAGAATGGGCTGACTTAATAGAAGACATTCTTCCTAAGAAAAGATTAGACATTTCTATTAAAATAATAGATGAAAATAAAAGAATTTTTCAAATAACTCCACATGGAGAAGAATATGAAGATTTATGTGAAAGAGTATTATAATTTAATAAACAGGACCTATAAGTGCCTGTTTATTTTTTATTTATAGTGATAATATGAAATAAAGATAAGAGGTGTAATTTAAGTGGTAAATTTTATAGTTGTTGAAGATAATAAATTCCATATTGAAAGAACAAAAGAGATAATTATAAACTACATGATGAAAAACAGTTTCTTATTTGATATTATAGTGTTTAAAAATATGAGTGATTCTTTAAAAGAAGTGGTAGAAAATCACGATGAAAATCACATATATATCCTCGATTATGAATTACCAGATTGTACTGCAATAGATGTAGCAAGGCTAATCAGAAAATATGATTGGATTAGTCCTATAATAATATTTACTGTAAATGGAGGATTAGCCTTTGAATCATTTAAGCAAAGACTACAAATATTAGATTTTGTAGATAAACGCATAGATGCAGAAAAAAATTTAAATGAATTATTTGATATATGTATAAAACAATTACATATAAGAAAAACTTTAAAATTTACTATAGGTAAAGTACACTATAGTATTGATTATGATAAGATAAAATATATCTATAGAGATACAATAGCTAGAAAAAGTATAATAGTTACAGAAATAGAAACATATAATGTTAATAAAACTTTAGCTCAATTAATAGATATGCTTAATGATAAAAGATTTGAATTTACTCATCAAGCATGTATTTGTAACATGGATAAAGTAAGAGCGTTTAATTGGAAAGATGGTATAGTAACATTTAATGATGGAGAACAACAATACTTTTTATCAAAATCGCATAAAGAATCATTAAAAGAATTCTATACTATTTTAGAAAAAAAAGAAAAGAAAAAGGCTAAACTAGAAGAACAAAGAAGGAAATATTCATGACTAGTTATGGCTTTTTTTTATCTAATTTTCGTGGTAAAATACCTCTAGGAGGCAGAAAATGTATACACTTTTTTTAGATACACATTCACACTTAATAACAGTTAGCTTATATAATGAAAAAAACACAATAACAAAAACTCAAGAAAGTAATTCGAGTCATGCAGTATACTTAGTACCAATGATTGATTCAATACTAAAAGAAAATAATTTAACAGTAAAAAATATTGATTCAATAGTAGCTGTTAATGGTCCAGGTAGCTTTACGGGTCTTAGAATCGGTTTAAGTGTTGCCAAAACAATGGCTTATTCACTAAATGTTCCCATATATTTAATTAGTAGTTTAACGAGTTATCTATTAAGTGATGATATTGATACAGATAAAATAGCAATTATAGAAGAGAATAAAGGATATTACATAAGCATATTTAATAAAAATAATGAATCAATACAAAAAGAATGCTTTGTTACAGACCTAGATGGCTTTAATAACATTCATAGAGTAGAAGAAAAACTAAATGTAGAAAAAATAATAAAATTTGCAAAAAATACTCCAAGTATAAATCCTCATTTAGTAAGAGCAAACTATGTAAAAACTATCGAGGCAGAAAAATGATAAAGGTCAAACCAGAAGACAACTTTAAATATAAATTTTATTTAGAATCAATTGGATACATTCTAATAGAAGATATGAATGATACTATTAACATAGTTGATGTTTTAATAGAAGAAAAATATATAAATAAAGTATGTGCATCTAAATTATTTGAATATCTATTTAATTATTATAAAGATAGGAATGTAAGATATATGTTAGAAGTTAGAATAGATAACAAAATAGCTATTCATTTATATGAAAAACATAATTTTAAAATTATACATATAAGAAAAAAATATTATAATGGAGTAGATGCACTTATAATGGAAAGGAAGTAAAATGAAAGATATATATATATTAGCTATAGAAAGTAGTTGTGATGAAACCAGTGCAAGTATAGTAAAAAATGGTAAAGAAGATATAGCCACAACTATAAACACTCAAATTGATATACATAAACTTTATGGTGGTGTAGTTCCTGAAATAGCAAGTAGATTACATTTAGAAAATATAACATTAGTAATCGATGAAACATTAAAAAAAGCAAATATGAAAGTAGAAGATATGGATGCTATAGCAGTTACTTATAGTCCTGGACTATTAGGAAGCTTATTAGTAGGTTTAGAAAGTGCTAAAACACTAAGCTTAGTATATAATAAACCATTTATAAAAGTTAATCACATGCTTGGACACATCGCAGCTAATAATATTGGAAGAACATTAGAATATCCTTTAATATCACTAATAATCAGTGGAGGACATACAGACTTAATATATATGGAAAACGAAAAAAGTTTTAAATATATAGGATCAACACTAGATGACGCAATAGGAGAGTGCTTTGACAAAGTTGCAAGAATATTAGATATGCCTTATCCAGGTGGGCCAAATGTTGAAAAATTAGCATCAACTGGTAAAGATACTTATCCAATGCCTGAAATATTAAATGATAATACTTATAATTTTAGTTTTAGTGGAATAAAAAGTCATGTTAATAACTTAGTACATAATGCTAAACAAAGAAATGAGCAGATTAGAAAAGAAGACCTAGCGTGTTCATTTCAAAATAAAGTTACAACAACATTAGTTAATAAATGCGAAAAAGCTTTGAAAGACTATAACGTAAAAAACTTTTGTGTAGCAGGAGGTGTATCTAGTAACTCATTTATAAGAAATGCACTTACAGAAATGTGCTTAAAAAATAATATAAAAATATTCATACCAGATAAAAAATATTGTACTGACAATGCAACTATGATTGGTGCAGCAGCATATATGCTATATAAAAATAATAAATTCAGTGATTACAGTGTTAATGCTAGTAGTCATGAAGAACTAAACATAAAAGATTTAATGTAATTTTAAATAAAGAATAGTAAAGTAAACTATTTCTTTTTTTTCTAACTTTTGTTATAATCTATATTAGAATAAAGGGGAAAGATAATATGTCTAATATGAGTAATCATTTTAAAATTGATGTATCTAAAGGATTAGCTAAACCTAATTGTATATTTAAAGGACAAAAATATAGAATAACAATATTGTCTGATGTTTTAATACGTCTTGAATATAGTGAAACTGGTAAGTTTAACGATTATCCAACTATACAAGTAATAAATAGAAATTTTGAAAATGAGCCAAAATTTGTAGTAAAACAAGATGAAAAATTTCTAAATATACAAAATGATTATTTTATATTAGAGTACTCAAAAGAAAAACCTTTTGAAGCAAGCAAACTAGTTCCTGATTCAAATTTAAGGGTAAGCTTAATTAACACTGATAAAGTTTGGTATTTTAATCATCCTGAAGTTAGAAATTTTAAAGGTGCTGCATATAGTTTTGATATGGATAAAAATGGATTTAAAGTAGAAAAAGGTTTATATTCTACAGATGGATTTGCAACAATAAATGACACAGGGAATCCTGTATTTGTAAGTGATGGCTCAGTAAAAAAGAATCCAAGCGATGGAGTAGATATATACTTATTTATATATAGAAAAGACTTTGGTAAAGCTTTAAGAAGTTATTTTGAACTTACTGGATATCCTAGTTTACCACCAAGATATGCACTAGGTGTATGGTGGAATAAAAATGAAGAATATGATGAAAAAGATGTATATGAAATAATGAATAACTTTAAAAAAAGTGAAATACCTTTATCTTCTATACTACTAGGAAAAAGTTGGAATAAAGAAGGTATTAAAAGTTATGAATTTGATAAAGAAAAATTTCCAACAATAGATGATTTAGTAAAGGAAATGCATAATAGAAAAGTTTATCTAGGAGTAGGAATAAATACTGAAAATGGTTTTACTGAAACAGATAGTTTTTATAAAAAAGCACAAGAAATTACTGCATCAACTGGAAAAATACCTTTAAATGTATATAATACAGAACTACTTAATGAATTCTATAATATGGTAATAGATCCACTTTTAGATTTAGGTGTTGATTATTTTTGGCTTAATGATAATAAAAAAGATAAAATAAGTGCATTTATGTTAACTCATTATACTTTTCTTAATTATTCTAGGAAAGAAACTAGAAGGGGATTAGTAATGACAAGAAATTCTCTAATAGCGTCTCATAGATACCCAGTAATGTACTCAGGTAATACTAAAGTAAGTTGGAAAACTTTAAGATATTTACCATTCTATAATTCTATGAGTGCTAATATTGGACTTTCTTGGTGGAGTCATGATATAGGTGGATATGAGGATGGTATTGAAGATAAAGAACTTTATACTAGATATGTTCAACTAGGTGTATATAGCCCAGTATTTAGATTTGCTTCAAAGGCAGGACATTACTATAAACGTGAACCATGGAAATGGGATAATAACACTAAAACTATAGTAAGAGATTATACTAGAATGAGGCATAAACTAATACCTTATATTTATACAGAAGCATATAAATATTCAAAATTAGGTTCACCTTTAATACAACCTATATATTATAAAAATCCTGAAATATATGATGAACCTTTATATAAAAATGAATATTACTTTGGAACAGAATTATTAGTTGCGCCTATCACAATTCCAAAAGATGTTATAATGAACAGGGTGGTACATAAAATATTTCTACCTGAAGGAATATGGTATGACATTAAGACTGGAAAGAAATTCCCAGGTGGTAGATATGTAACTTTCTATAGAGATGAAGACTATCCAGTATATGCAAGAAGTGGAGCAATCTTGCCAATCGCAGTATTGGATGATGAAAATATAAATGATGTACATCCACCAAAAAAACTAGAAATACAAGTATTCCCTGGATGTAGTAATTCTTATAATTTATATGAAGATGATGGAGTATCAAACTTATACAAAGAAGGGTTCTATATAATAACTAATATAGATTATAACTATAGAAGAAATAACTATACTTTAATAATAAGACCTATAGATGGTAAAAGTAATATAATTCCTGAAAAAAGAGATTATAGAATTAAATTTAGAAATACTAAATATCCAGAAGATGTAAAAGTAAATATAGGAAAATTTGAAAAAGATTATACAGCATATACTACTGATAATGATTTTATTATTGAAATAAAAGATGTTCCTACAACTCAACAATTAACAATTAACTGTGGTGGAAAAGCAATTGAAATAGATGCAGTAAGACTAATAAATGAAGATATAGATGATATAATATCTGATCTTCAAATTGAAACTAATCTAAAAGAAGAAATTGCAAAGATTCTATTTAGTGAAGATTCTATACGTAAAAAGAGAATAGCAATAAGAAAATTAAGAACCAAAGGTTTAAAAGGGGTATTCATAAAAATGTTCTTAAAGTTACTTGAATACATAAACGAAATATAGTAGAATAAAGGCGTAAAAGATAGGAGATAAAACTATGAAAGAACTAATCTTCTCTGAATTAAGTACAATAGTACAAGCGTTGAGGATTATATTACTTTTATAGTTTTTTAATATAAAAAATTACTAATTAAATATGTGATTTAGGAAAGAGGAATAAGATGAAGAGTAGTAAAAAGAATAAGAAAATTAGTATATTAAAAAAATTTACAATTCTTTTAATATTAATGCTCTTAATATTGATATTTATGATAGCCATTTTTATAAAAAAACAATATTCAAAAGAAAATACTCAATTTAAATCAGAAATCTATGTTGAAGAAAAAAACGATAAAATAATTTCTATCACAAGTAATA
>CAMENK010000014.1 GCA_945928335.1 uncultured Bacillota bacterium | reverse complement strand
CTCTATATTCTAAAACTTTTGAAAGTTCCCTAGCATACCAATATTCATTTCCATGGTCATCTATATGCTTTATATTTTCAAAAATATTGTTAGTATATTTATCACTAATTTTCTTCATTGTTACCTCCATTTCTATTAGGTTTATTAAAGTTTTCTTTATGTCCCCATTACCCCATGTTTTTATATTTTTTTATACAAAACATAGTAAATATGTAAAAAGAATATAATAATTTTGTCTTTATTTATAAGGTTTGAGTGTGTTTTTCCTTAAATCTCCATTACCCAGTTAATGACGACTTTTGATAAACTTTCCGAATTTTTCTTATTATTTTCCACCTTTATCACATCCTTTTATAATATCGCCATCACTATTTTTATATATAATTAAGTTATTATCTTCCATAAATCTTTCTCCTTTCTACAAAGGTAGTTAATCATTTTAACTACCTTCACTAATTTTCTCATTTATATCTGGTATTTTATTTTTTATTAACTATTTAATTTTTGGAATATGTTTAGATATTGCTGGCTAATGTTGTTTTACCACTAACTACTATTCTAATAATCAAAATTTTCATATTTATTTCTCTACTACAAATAACTCTTTCTTTCAATAAATAAACTTATCAAATATACTATAACATAAAGTTACATAAACATCAAGAAAAAAACACACATTTATTTGCTTAAAAATAGTTAAGTTTCATATCACATAAATATTTTTAATTTAATAGTCATCCTTTTAAACTACCACTTTCATTTATAAGTAAAGTACTATACATAAATAAAACATCTTGATTAGTAAAAGTAATTAATTGTTTAAATATATCACTAGTTATATATCTATTATCTATTAAAGTTATTTTACTATAATAATTAACAAGTAATGGGCTCAAACTACTTCCAAAAGAATCTCTAAATATAACTAATTCTTTATTAGTTATAGCTTGATTATTAGTAATTTCTATAAAACTACTAGCACCATCCAAAAACACATCATAAGCATCCATACCAGTTAATTTGCTTTCATTATAAATAGTATTTAAATTACTATTTTCTAAATATTTAACATAAGTGCCTTTAAAAATATTGCCTGTTAAATAAACTAGTGTTTCAGGTTTTCTATTTAATGCACTTTCACCATAATAAACACCATAAAAACTATTAAAAAAATTTTTCTCATATGAAATATTATTATAATTAAAATTCATAACTTTACTCATTTGCTTAATAACTTTATCTAATTTTTCTTGTCTCCAATGAGTATCAGTTTCATAATAATCTTCTAACTTTAGAACATCCCTAATTTCAATAAAATTAAAATTCAATTTATTAACTTCATTATAAATATAATTATAATCAATTTGAAGAAAATCATCACTTTCTAAATAATAATTTTTATCAGGAATAATCATCATATATACTTTATTATCTTTATTAAGTAAAGAATTTAATTTACTAATTTTTTCTATAAAATTATTTATTGAACTCTTATTAGTTGGATAATTACTTTTAAATATATAACCATCTTTTAAATATATTCCATTATTATCTAAGCAATTCAAAACATTATAATTATAAACTGCCTTTAAACTCCTAAACTTATCTCTTAAAACAAAATGATCAAGAAAATATTTATCAACTTTATTTATCCAATTTTCTTCAAATTTAAATTTTGGAAACTCACTAAGTTTTCTTCTTTCACCACTACTAAACTCTTTATCAGGAACAAGAATTCCAAGTATTGAAAAAAAACATATATATATAATAAATATAGTTACTAAAATTTTATTTTTCATAATATATCACCCTAAAATCTAAAATACAAGAAAGGATTAAAAGATTCATCGATTAAAAATGCTGTTGCCAATATAAGTAAAGTTATACAACCAACTACTTCAAAAAAATCTATTATTCCTTTATATTTAGTATTTTTAAATTTACTAATAATATTTTTCATAATAGGAGTAGCTCCAATTATAGAAATAATTAAAAGTACAAAATTATTCTTTAAGTAATAAATAGTTGACTTACTACTAATTGGTATATTATTTAACATAAACATATTACCTAAAGAATTAAATATTTCACTAATACTATTACTGTTAAATATTAGAAAACTAATAACTACTATAAAACTAGTATAAAAATATTTAAATATTTTTGTTTTGTCTATATATTTCTTTAAGAATAATTTTTCAATTACTAAAATAACCGCAAAATATAATCCCCAAATAATAAAGTTCCAACTTGCTCCATGCCAAAAACCAGTTAAAAACCACACTATAAATATATTTCTTATATGTTTAATAAAACTAACTCTATTTCCACCCAATGGAATGTAGACATAGTCTCTAAACCAACTAGAAAGCGACATATGCCATCTTCTCCAAAAATCTGTTATTGAAGAAGCAATTAAAGGATAATTGAAGTTTTCTAAAAATCTAAACCCAAACATAAGGCCAAGCCCTATAGCCATATCACTATACCCACTAAAATCAAAATATATTTGTATTGTAAATACTATTGGTTTTAACCAACTAGAAAGTAAGTCTACTTCAATAAGATTAGAAGCTAAATCTCCTAATACATTAGCAATCAAAACTTTTTTAGCTAATCCTATAACAAATCTACTTATTCCCTCACTAAACTTATCTACACTATGTACCCTTTCAACTAATTCTTTTTCAATATCACTATATCTTACAATAGGGCCTGCAATAAGTTGTGGAAATAAAGATATATAAGTCATAAAATCAAGTAATTTACTTGCCGGTTTATGCTTTCCATTATATATATCAATTATATAACCAAGAGCCTGAAATGTAAAAAAACTAATACCTATAGGCATAACTAAATATAAATAATTGATGCTACTATTAAATATTTTATTTATATTTTCTATAAAAAAGTCAGTATATTTAAAAATAAGTAATTGTCCAACATTATATATAATTGCAATAATTAACCAAATTTTTTTATTCTTACTAGCATATATCCTATTTCCAAAAAAATAATTAAGAATACATGATAAAATAAGTATAATTATATATTTCTGTTCACCTAAAAAGTAAAATATTAAACTAAATATCAACAAAACTAAATTTTTATATTTTTTAGGAACTAAAAAGTACATTAGTAATAAGATTGGTAGAAAGTAATAAATAAATGTAATACTAGAAAATAACATAAAATCACCTCTATCAAAAAAGGTCTTTAAAGACCTCCTTAATTTATTTTAAACTTTTAAAATTGTTATCTATTTTTTCACGATTGTTTTCATTTTCAACCATAATCAATATAATTAAATCACCTTTATTTTCAACAATAACATCATCTTCTTCAACACCAACACAAATCCATTTTCTAGGATTTACATTTTCTTTAATCTTTTCTTTAATTTCAGCAACATCAGCATTTTCTTTAGTTCTTACTAAAACAACAGAATGTGCGATTGAACCAATGCCAGACTCACTAGCTAATGCTTCTTCATATTCAATATCTTTTGTTCCTAAATAATACTCAATATTTTCATCATTAACTTCTGTATTCATAAGCATCATAGGTCTTTCATTTTCTGGAATATCAGCATATACTTTTGTCATTATATCTTCTAAAGACCCTTCAATATTCTTATTACCACATCCAACTGTTAAAGCTACTATCACTAACATAACTAATACATAGCTAAACTTCTTAATTTGTTTCATTTTTTATATCCTCCTATCTATATAAATCATACCATATATATAAATATAATCAAGACTAAAAATTATAATTCTTTGAAACTATTGTATTTTCCCAAAATGCTTGAAAGGAAAAATAACTAAATTAACTTTACCTTTAATTTGACTTCTACTCACCGGACCAATATATCTTGAATCTTTTGAAATACCCCTATTATCTCCTAAAACTACATATTCATCTTCCCCACTAGTCATTTCAAAATCATTAGTATCTTTAAACTCAAAAGGTGTTTCTACTAATTCATCATTTATATACAATTTATTATCTATATATTGAACCTTCTCATTAGGTAAACCTATAACTCTTTTAATTATAGTTGTGTTATCTGCCTTAACTACTACTATATCAAATCTATTTATACCTTTTTTAAGCGCTATTTTATTTACTATTACTAAATCATTATTAAATAAAGTATCTTTCATAGAATCTCCATTAACTAATCCTGGAGTAACTAAAAATGTCCTAACTAAAACAACTACTAAAATAATAACTAAATAAGGATAATATTCTTTAAGAAATTTTTTCATATAATCACCAAGAATATTGTACAAAAAAATAAAGAAAAAAACTAGGTTTTATCCTAATTTCTTTCTTTAATTTTAAATCCACCTTTAATATCCTTTAAGAAATTTAATTTAGCTCTTCTAACTTTACCTTTCTTAATAACTGTAATCTTGTCAATTAGAGGACTATTAACTGGAAATACTCTGTTTATTCCTACATTACCAGATTTCTTTCTAACTGTGAAAGTTTCTGATACGCTTCCACCTTTACGAGCAGTTACTACACCTTCATAAGCTTGAATTCTTTCTCTTTTTCCTTCAACAATTTTAACATCAACTCTAACTGTATCTCCTACTCTAAATTCAGGTACATTAGGATTGATTTGCTTTTTGTTGATCTTATCAATTAGATTCATAATATCTCTCCTTTACATTGCTTTATTTAATCATACATAATATAAATGCATCGGATTAAGCAACATTATATTATCATAAAGTAAAGAAATAAGCAAGAAAATTTAAATTTTTCTTACTTATTTAATTTTTCAAATCTTCTAAATGCTTCGTTATCATCTAATTCAGTTTTAGATAAATCTTTAAATAATTCCTTTTGTGTTCTAGTTAGTTTATTAGGTAGAACTAATTTAAGAGTTATATATAAATCTCCTAGTTTACCACTGTGAACATTAGGCATTCCTTTACCTCTTACTCTTAATATTTCTCCTGGTTGGCTACCATCACTTATTTTTAATTCAATTTTTCCATATAAAGTATTTATTTCTTTTGAACAACCCAAGACCAAATCAGTTATGGTTACAGGAAGTTCCATATATAAGTCATCTTCTTTTCTGGTGTATAAAGGATGACTTCCAACAGTAAATTCAACATATAAATCACCATTTGGGCCACCATTTACTCCTGCTTCACCTTTACCACTTAATCTTATTTGTTCACCTGTATTTATACCTTTTGGTATCTCAACTTCAAAAGTTTTTCTTGTTTTAATTTTACCTTTACCACGACATTCAGAGCAAGTGCTTTCATAAGTATAGCCAGTTCCACCACAATCTTTACAAGTCGTTTTAGTTTGAATTCTTCCTAAAATAGTACTTACTTCAGAAATTACACTACCACGTCCATTACATGTAGAACAAGTTTTTTCGCCTACACCGCCTTTTCCTCCACATTTTTCACAATTAGTAACCAAATCAATAGTTATATTTTCTTTTCCACCATAAACAGCATCTAAAAAATCTATTTTTAAATTATAGACTAAATCATTTCCTCTAGTTGCTCTAGATTTTTTGTTTCCAAATCCACTAAAGCCTCCAAAGTTACCAAATCCCCCACCAAATGAAGAAAAATCATCTCTACCAAAAAGATCTTCAAATATACTAGAAAAATCTGTACCACTGAAATCAAATCCAGAAGTTCCTTGAGAATATCCACCTGCTCCATTACTGAATGCAGCATGTCCATATCTATCGTACTTAGCACGCTCTTCTTTATTACTTAAAACTGCATAAGCTTCTTGTGCTTCTTTAAATTTTTCAGCACCTCCTTCTTCCTTACATATATCTGGATGGTACTTTTTAGCTAATTTTCTAAAAGCACTTTTAATTTCATCTTCAGTAGCATTTTTATCTACACCTAATACCTCATAATAATCTCTTTTGTTACTCATAACTTCCTCCTAGGGTATATAAAAGGCCAATTAAGGCCTTTTATTATTTTTCTTCATAGTTTGCTTCTTTAACTCCATCATTAGAGTCATTAGATTCATTTGCATCATTAGCTTGATTTGCTTGAGCTGCCTTTGCTGCTTCTTCATAAACTCTTGCACTTAAATTCATTGCTTTTTCACTTAATTTATCTTTAGCAGCTTTTATAGCATCTATATCAGATCCTTCCATTGCCTTTTTAGCATTATCTATAAGCTCATTTATTTCTTTCTTTTCATCTTCAGTTACTTTGTCACCTAAATCTTTGATGGCTTTTTCACTAGTGAAAATCATTTGTTCAGTTTCATTTTTAACTTCAGCTTCTTCTTTACGTTTAGCATCTTGTTCTTTGTTAGCTTCAGCTTCTTTCATCATTTTATCTATTTCAGCATCACTTAAGTTTGTACTTGATGTAATAGTAATCTTTTGTTCTTTATTAGTACCTAAATCTTTAGCTTTAACATTAACGATACCATTAGCGTCTATATCAAATGATACTTCAATTTGTGGTACACCTCTTGGTGCTGGTGGAATATCTGATAATTGGAATCTTCCCAATGTTTTATTATCAGCCGCCATTGGTCTTTCACCTTGTAAAATATGTATATCTACAGCTGGTTGATTGTCAACAGCAGTTGAGAACACTTGACTCTTAGTAGTTGGAATTGTTGTATTTCTTGGAATCAATACTGTCATAACATTACCTAAAGTTTCAATACCTAAACTTAATGGTGTTACATCCAAAAGTACTAAATCATCAACTTCACCAGTAAGTACACCACCTTGAATTGCAGCACCCATAGCAACTACTTCATCAGGGTTAACTTCTTTACTTGGTTCTTTACCAGTTTCACGTTTAACTAATTCTTGTACACATGGAATACGAGTTGATCCACCTACAAGTAATACTTTATCTAATTCACTAGACTTTAATCCAGCTTCTTTTAATGCATCTCTAACTTGTTTTGTAGTGCTTTCTACTAAATCACTAATTAATTCTTCAAATTTAGCTCTTGTAATTGATTTTTCTAAGTGAAGTGGTCCATTAGATCCTTGAGTTATAAATGGTAAACTTACATTAGTTGTTACTGCACTAGACAAGTCTTTCTTAGCTTTTTCACTAGCATCTTTTAATCTTTGTAAAGCAAGTTTATCTTGACTTAAATCTATACCATTTTCACGTTTAAATTCACTTACTAAGTAATCTATAACTCTTTGATCAAAATCATCTCCACCTAGTTTATTATTACCAGCAGTAGCTAATACTTCGTAAACTCCATCACCTATTTCTAGAACAGATACATCAAATGTACCTCCACCTAGGTCATACACTAAAATCTTTTGATTTTTATCTTGTTTATCAATACCATATGCAATTGCAGCAGCAGTAGGTTCATTTATAATTCTTTCTACTTCTAATCCAGCTACTTTACCTGCATCTTTAGTTGCTTGTCTTTGAGCATCATTAAAATATGCTGGTACTGTAATAACTGCTTTAGTTACTTTATCATTTAAATAAGCTTCTGCATCTTTCTTTAATTTCATAAGAATCTGTGCACTTACTTCAACAGAACTAACATCTTTTCCATTAACATGGAATTTATGATCAGTTCCTATATATCTTTTATTACTTCTAACTACATCTTCACATGTAATTGCTTCATTTTTAGCAACTGTACCTACCTTAATTTCTCCATTTTTATAAGAAACAACACTTGGAGTTGTTCTTTCTCCTTCTGCGTTAGTAATAACGCTTGGTTTACCACCTTCTAGAACTGCTACACAACTGTTAGTAGTTCCTAAATCTATACCTATTATTTTACTCATAATTTATCTCTTCCTTTCCTATTTATTTACTTTAACCATTGCTGGTCTTATAAGTTTTCCTTTATAAGTATACCCTTTTTTAAGTACTTCTAGCACAACATTTTCAGGTTTATTTTCATCATGTTCAGTTAAAACAGCTTCAGCTATAGAAGGATCAAACTCAATACCTTCAACTTGTATTTCCTTAACTTCTAATTCATCTAATATTGAAATAAGTCTAGTATAAATCATTTTAAATCCTTTTAAGAAATTACTAACCTCATCAGACAAATCATTGTCATCCATAAGAATTGCTCTTTCAAAATCATCTATTACATCTAGTATTCTCTTAATTAAAGATTCTCCTTCATACTTAAGCATATTATTCTTTTCATTTTCAACCCTATTTCTATAATTTATAAATTCTGCTTGTACTCTAATATTTTTATCTTCTAAAAGGGCTATTTTATCATTTAAATCTTTTATGATTTTTTCATTTTTATTTTCTTTTTTAGGCTTTTTAGTATCTTTTACTTCTTCATTCATATTTTTCCACCTTTCTTATCTATCTCGCTTTTAATATATTCAAGCATATTAAGAACTCTCTCATAATCCATTCTTTTAGGTCCGATTATAGCGATAGTGCCCTCTTTATCACCTGCATTATATTTAGTTTTAATTACAGTAACATTATCATCAAATTCACTTTCTACACCAATATATACTTTAACCTCATCGTTAGTTTCTTCAATTTTACTCACAAGTTCTTTACTTTCAAACTTACTTATAATGTTTTTAACACTATCAACTGTATTGAATTCTGGTTGTTTTAATATATTAGTTTTTCCTTCAAAATGAACATCTTTTTCTCCTTGAAATGAACTTAATGCCTCATAGAAAGCATTATATAAAACTTCATAATTTCTTACATAATTTCCTATTATAGGTTTTATTTCAAATTCAAGTTTACTAGGCACTTCATTTATAGGTGTCTTTCTTAACATCTTATTTAATAGTTCTGCAGTCTTTTGAACTTCTTTCATATCAATATTTTTTGGAATATTAATATTTTTATTTTCAACATGACCTTTATCAGTAACTACTATAGCTACTACATTTCCTTCAGTTAGTGGAACTATTTCAACTTTTTCAAGTAAGCTTTCACTAGAAGTACTACCTAAAATTACAGATGTATAATTAGTTATATCACTAATAATTTCAAGACACTTTAAAATTGCATCATTTAAATCTAATTCATTATTAGAAAATATAGTCTGTAACTTAAGCATGTCTTCACCACTTATTTTCTTAGGTTCCATTAAATTATCAACATAGTATCTATATCCTAAATTAGAAGGCACCCTTCCTGAAGAGATATGTTGTTTTTCTAAATATCCAGCTTCTTCTAATAGACTCATATCATTTCTAATAGTTGCACTAGACACTTTGAATTTCTTACATAAATTCTTACTTCCAACTGGACGTGCAGTTTTTATGTATTCTTCAACAATAGCTTTCAATAAATCTTTTTGTCTACTTCCTAACATAACTCCTCCTTTTTAGCACTCTAATTTTTAAGTGCTAGATACATTATAATACTATGTATTAGCATTGTCAATATTCAAGTGCTAATTTTTTTTAATTAAAAATCGATTTTAAATTTAATCGACTTTTTATCTATTATTTGGTTTTAATATTCTTCTTATTTCTTCTGCAACTTCCATATATTCTTTATCGTCTATTATTTCTAACGATTCTAATCCTTTTATTTCTACATCTGCTAATTTTGTACTATATAATGATTTAGCATAAACTTTTTGAGGGGTTATTTTTGTTCCTTTGCTTCCAGTAAAATCAGTATGCCTTACATCTACTCCATCTAACGAGCCTATTATTTCTACATTTGTCAACTTTGTTTTTTTTAATGATCTCCCATAAACTTTTTGAGGATTTATCTTTACTCCTTTGCTTCCAGTAAAATCAATGTTTTGTACATTTACTTTATCAAATAATGCATCAGTTAAATCTAATTTTTTAATTAAATTAAAATCAAATGCAATCCTTTTTTCATCTTCAGATTTATAATAATCAAAAATTAACCTATCTAATATATCACCTGATATATTTAATTTTATTTTTTCTTTACTTTGATATTGTTTTAAACTTTTTATTAGTTCTTCTCTTAATTTTTTAATATTTTCTTCATTTAACATTAAAAATACTCCTTTTTGTTATGTTATTATAGCATTTCTGAATAACCTTAACAACTGTAATTTTACACATTATTGTCTAAATAACTATGTAAAATAGATTTTCTTCCAATTTTATAGTATAATTAACCTAGGTGATTTATGTGCCTACATATAAAAAAAATATATCATATAAAAATCGAGGAATGTTTCTAGAACGTATAATAAATGAAACTAATACTTATTATTTAAGTAAAGACATAGCTGTTATATATAAGAAACCAACCCCAATTAAAGTACTTAATGTTAGTTTTAGAAGTAAACAAACTACTCTTATAGATAAAGCTGTATTTAGTGAAACTAGTACTCTTGACTATAATGGTATATATAAAGGAAAATATATAGAATTTGATGCAAAAGAATGTAAAAATAAAACATCTTTTCCTCTAAGTAACATTAAATTACATCAAATCACTCATATTAGAAATATAATAAGACATGGAGGAATAGTATTCTTAATAATATTTATGAATAACAAATTTTATTTATTTGATGGAAAAGATCTAATAGATTTTATAGATACAACTACAAGAAAAAGTATTCCATATGAAATAATACAAAATAAAGGACATATTATTACTGAAGGATATATTCCTAGATTAGATTATATTAAAGTAGTAAATAATATTTATTTTAAGGAGATAAGATAAAATGACAAGTTTAAAAAGTAAAATACATTTTAATAAGTTAAGAAATAAAAAAGATAAAGTTAAAGCTAATTTAAAGAAAGAAAAAACTAAAAAAGATAAACCACCAAAAGAAAAAAAGAATAAAAGAAAAATTTGGTATATTATACTGAGTATTATAACAGGTTTAGCTATACTTCTAATATTATTAGTATTTGCATTTGTTATATATATAGTTATTAAAGCACCTGAATTTGATGAAGATTTATTATTTAATAAAGATTCAACAATACTTTATGATATAAATGGAGAACCTTTTTATACATTAGGAATGAATGTTGGTGAAGATGTAGTTGAAAAAAGAATAAAGCTTTCATATGACGAATTTCCACAAGTACTAATTGATGCATTAGTTGCAACAGAAGATTCAAGATTTTTTCAACATAATGGTGTAGATTTAGCTAGATTTATAAAAGCAAGTATTGGACAATTACTAGGCCATAGTGATGCTGGTGGTGCTTCTACTCTAACAATGCAAGTAAGTAAAAATACTTTAACTGATACTACTAGTGAAGGTTTACAAGGAATAATTAGAAAATTTACAGATATATATTTATCAGTATTTAAAATAGAAAAACAATATACTAAACAAGATATTTTAGAACTTTACTTAAATAGTGAATTTTTAGGTAATCAATCTTATGGTGTTGAACAAGCTAGTCAAACTTACTTTGGTAAGAGTGCTTCAGACTTAAGTATAAGTGAAGC
>CAMENK010000013.1 GCA_945928335.1 uncultured Bacillota bacterium | reverse complement strand
GTCCCCGAGAAGATTCGAACTTCCGACCTACCCCTTAGGAGGGGGTTGCTCTTCCAACTGAGCTACGAGGACATATTAAAATTATACCATTAAAAAAGATGGAAGTAAATTAAATCCATCTTGGAATATATATATTTCTTGTATAAACTGTTTTATAGTTTTCAAAGTATTCTATCATTTTATTCATTACATATTCAACTACATTTGAAACTGATTTAGAAACTCTTAAATGAGATAATTCACTAACCATTTCTTTATTAAATCTTTTATCAGTTAAAAACTTATATACTATTTTATCTATTTGTTCTAATTTTTCTTTTTCTCTCTTAGTAACAATATCAAAACTAAATATATATTCTATATATAAGTTTATAATATTTTGTTTAATTTTATCATCTTCATATATTTCAAAATTTACTATATCATAATAATATTTACATACACTAACTATTTCTTTATTTTTGTTAAAACTTCCCATGATTTTTACTCCTTCTACTATATACATTATATTAAACTAATATTTATTAAACAAGAGCAAATTTTGTTCGTGTCTGTATAATTTTTTATACAAAGCATTTATTTATAGGTATATAAAAAGCACATTATGTGCTTAAAATAATTTTAAAATATCATTTATTGCTACATATACCATTAAAAGTATTAATAATATAGCGCCTATATTATTTAGCCAAGTTTCTAACTTAGGATTTGTCTTTTTTCCTTTAATCTTTTCTATAAGTAGAATAAGTATTCTTCCTCCATCAAATACAGGTATTGGTATTAAGTTTATTACTCCTACATTAACACTCAAATAAGCAGTTAGATAAATTAAGTTTTCTAATCCTTTTGATTTAATATTATCTATAACAGTATATACTCCAATAGGTCCACTCAAATTATTAGCGCCTATTTTACCAGTTATTAGTTTACCTAATATATTGAATACACTAGCTATGGATTTATAAGTGCCCTCAAAGCCATATTTTAATGCAGAAATAAATCCTTTATCTTTTTTTACCATGGAAGCAAAACCAAAACTAGGAACTTCTTCTCCATCTTCATCTGTTTTATAATCAGGTGAAATATTTATTTCATATTGTTTATTATCTCTTTCTATTAAGAAAGTGTATGTTTCTTTCTTTTCTCCAAATCTAGTTTCCAATAATACATCATCCCAGCTTTTAACACTTTTTCCGTTTACTTTCAAAATTAAATCTCCAGTCGATAAATCAGTTTTAGATGCTGGACTATCTTCTACTATTTCTCCAACATATGGATCTGTCTTGGGACTACCATAAATAAGGCCATTTATAAATAGTAATACTATTGCTAAAAGCATATTAAATACTATGCCCATTATAAGTACTAAAAATCTTTGAAAAGCAGTTTTATTTTCTAATATTTGATTTTTTTTAAGACCTTCTCCACTTTCATTATCACTTGCTAATGCAGTAAATCCTCCTAATGGTAATAATCTTATACTATATCTAGTTTCATCATTTTTTCTTTTGAAACTAAATATTTTTGGTCCCATTCCAATTGCAAATTCGTGAACATAAACTCCCATTTTTTTAGCAGCTAGGAAATGTCCGAGTTCATGTATAAATACAATTATTCCTAATATTATTATTAAAATCAATAAAGTAATTATAAAATTCATATGTTTGCCTCCTAAAATAAATTAATTAAAAACTCAAATGCTAGTACAACAAACAACAAACTATCTAGTCTATCTAGAACTCCTCCATGTCCTGGCATTATATTACCAAAATCTTTAATATCAAAATGTCTTTTTATACTACTAAATATTAAATCACCAAGTTGTCCTATAACGCTTAATATCATTACTAATAATACTAATAATATTATACTTTTATTATAACTAAAAGCGTTTACATAATATACTGTGCTTATAAAAGTTCCAAATACAAGTCCTCCAAAGAAACCTTCCCATGTTTTATTTGGGCTAACACTAGGACACATTTTGTGTTTTCCTATTAGTCTACCTACTATATACGCGAATGTATCTGTAAATATAGTTATTGATAATAAGAATAATAAGTATTTAATATCTAATAATCTTATGGAAACTAATTGATTAAAACCTATTCCTAAAAACATAACAGATCCTAGTAAGAATAAAGCATCTTCTATATCATATTTTTTAGATTTATTATAAAACACTATAGGTACTAATAATAAAAATATTATAAATGGCATTCTTTTATAGTCTGCAATAAATAACCCACCTATTATATTCCAATTATTTACAAGAAGTAGTAAGAAGCATAATATACTAACTACTTTCATTGCATAAGGCATTTCTTTCTTCTTATTTTTTATTTTTAATAATTCATAGAAACCTATAACTCCAATTATAGATGCTCCTATACAAAATGTTTTTCCACCCAATATTATTATAGGTACAACTATAATAAGCGCAATTATAGCACTAATAATTCTTTGTTTCATTTTTATCACTCCTCATATATTATATTTTGATTATATCATAAATATATGAAAAAAAGAAGAATTATAATTCAACTATTTCTATTGAATCATCCTCTTCCTCTTTTTTAGGATTAATAAATTTATTTTTCTTTAAATCTCTTACTTCTACAGGTTCTACTCTTTCTACTATTATAGGTTTTTCTTCTTCAATTATTTTTTTATATTTTAGTTTATTAGCTCTAAAAGTAGGAGATGGTTCATAGTTTTTAATATCTGCTTT
The DNA here is from genome assembly GCA_945928335.1 of uncultured Bacillota bacterium. Taxonomy (GTDB): domain Bacteria; phylum Bacillota_I; class Bacilli_A; order RF39; family UBA660; genus CAKOLN01. The sequence continues at coordinate 9,860 of CAMENK010000013.1, read as the reverse complement.
AAATACATTATCAATAACTGGGTTTGTATCTTCTTGCTTATTTAATTCATCATATTGTTTATTTGTAAGTAATGTAATCATATCTCCACTTACATTATCTAATTTTTTTTCTTCCTCCTCAGTTAATCTCAATTCACTACTATAATTTAAAATAGGCAAAAATATAACAGCGCATAATATTAGACCCATTGCAAATTTCTTTTCAGTAATGAAAACAATACTTAATCTATAAAGCATTATATATATAATTAAAACATTTGTAATTGGTAATAATAGTAATAAAAAATAAAATTTACTTAATTTAACAATATCCAACATTATTATTAAATTATATACAGGTATAAATGATTGCCATCTCTTTTTTCCAGCTTTTTCAAAAATTCTATAGCTAGAGCATGACAATAATACTGAAAATAACAATGTATATGCTGCAAAGATAGACCAAATTCTTAAAATTTTAAATATAATTTCAACTAATGTCATTTTATCAACCCTTCTATCCTAAAATAATATTACAATAAAATTCAGGTTTAATCAAGATATAATATTTATTTTTGTTTAAATATAAAATTATTTTTACCCATTTTTATTGATAATACTTTTCTATCTTCGGAAGGCATTATATTAAAAATATGATTATATACTTCAAAGATAGTAATTGGAAGGCCTAATGCTATTCTATCATTAAAATCTAAACTTTTATATTCAAGTTTTTTGAACTTATCACCTCGTTTAATTAAAGAATAGAATTGTTTTGTAGGTGATGTTAATTTAAAATCAGAAACATAACCATAAAATATTGTTTTTAGATAATTTAAATTTAAGAAATTCAATAAATCTTCATCTTGTATAAACGATTTATAAATTTCTCTAGTAAGCATTGCAGATTTTACATCTGCTTCTTTTTCTATTGGAAAAAATTGATGGTTTATATTATAAAATCTATTTGCTATGTAATCTAGAATAATATTTGATTTAAATTCCCTATCTCTTTCTAATCTAAAATTACCATTTGAAACCTCATAGGAATCTTCAATTAAAGTACTATGAATATTATTTTCGGATTTAAAATATTGTTTAAATTGTAGGGTGTGAATACATTCATGAAAAATAAGTTCATAATAAAAATAACTTTTAAAATATTCAGGAAATTTTATACCACTCTTTTCTTCCTTGTGCTTAATTATTCTTTCAATTTCTATAGGATCTAAAGATATAGTTCGAGTCTTAGTCCAATAAATTGCACTAGCTTCTTCTAATCTCAAATCAGCAGTTTTTAATTGTTTCAAATAATCACTTGTACCTAGTGAAAAGACCAAAACTTTTCTAAGTTCTTCTAAAAATTCTAAATCGTTAAAGTCAGAATATTTATAATTGTTTTTAATAAAGTTTTTTAGAATTTCAAGATGCATATTATCTTCCTCTGCCTCTTTCTATTTCTTCAGGTTCATAATAATTCATGTATGCATTTTTAATCATTTGATTAAAGATTTCTCTTTCTTTATCTTTCTTTTTAAGTTCTTGTTCAGTTAAAACTATTTTAGCAAGATATTCTCTATATAATTCTACTTTCATATACTCTTGATATTTGTAAAAAATATAGGATTTTAGTTTTTCAATTTCACTTAAACAAGATTTTATACCATCTTCTGAACCTTCTGATTCTTCTAAATAATCGTAGATTTTTTTATACATTTTTTTAAACTTTTTATCTAATTGTTTTTTTATATATGAATTACTTATGTTTTTATCAACTATAATTAATTCTTTTACTTTTATTATTCCTTTATTATTAGGTTTAGTTATGAGTCCTTTAATTTCACCTATATTTTCTACTTTTCCTTTTTTTATTTTTCTTTTTAAATAATACATAAAACCACCCTTACTTTAATATATCTGGTCTTTTCTCCTTTGTTATTCTTATTCTTTCGTTCATTCTATATTCATCTATTTTTTTATGATTTCCACTTAATAAAACCTCTGGTACTTCTAATCCTTCATATACACGTGGTTTAGTATATACTGGATAATCAAGTAATCCATCAGTAAATGATTCACTATCTAAACTAGTTTCAGTTATAACACCTTCTAATAATCTTACTACTGAATCTGTTATTACTAAACTTGCTAATTCACCACCAGTTAAGACATAGTCTCCAATACTAATTTCCATATCAACTTTCGTTTTAATTCTTTCGTCAAAACCTTCATAATGACCACATAATAAGATTATATGTTTTTCATGAGTTAAATCTATTGCTTTGGATTGATTATATTTTTCTCCAGTAGGAGTCATCATTATCACTTTAGAATTATCAGTTTTAACACTATCTATAGCTTTAAAAACTGGTTCACACATAAGAACCATTCCACTTCCACCACCATATGGGGTATCATCAACTTGTCCACTTTTAAATGGACTAAAATCTCTTATATTTATTATATTTATTTCTACTAAACCTTTTTCTATTGCTCGCTTGATAATACTTTCTTTTAAGTAAGAGGATATTATATCAGGAAATAAAGTTAAAATATCTATTCTCATATTAATCCCTCCATATTTTTAAATATTATTTTTCTATTATTTAAGTCAATTTTTTCTATAAATTCTTTATTGTATGGTATATATTTATTATCTATTAAAAATAGTTTATATCCATTATTATTTATTATATCAGTTATTTTTCCTAGTTTATTATCATTATAAAATGCATCTAATCCTATTAAATCATTATCTAATATTTCAGTTTCATTTAAAATTAAATCATCTCTATTTATATATACTTTTTGTCCTTTAAATTTTAATACATCATTTATATAATTATACTCTTCAAATAAACACATATCAAAACATTTATGATGTCTATAAGTACTAATAGTAACTTTTTCTTTAGAAGAACCAATATATAAGTTGAAACCTTTAATAAATATTTTATCTTTATAATCAAAATTACTTAATATTCTTATTTCACCTTTAATTCCATGAGTATTAACTATTTTCCCAATGCAAATATAATTCATGATATCACCTAAATTTGTACATTATTATACCACCAGTTATAGAAACATTCAAACTTTCACATGCTTTATTCATAGGAATATTTATAGAATCATCAGATAATTCTTTTATATAATCACTAATTCCTTCTCCTTCGCTACCTAAAACTAATGCATATTCTTTTATATTAGCATTATCAATGTCAATTGTACCATTCATATCAGCATAATATATTTTAATACCCATTTTATGTATTTCTTCAATTGCGTCCTTTAAATCCATTTTAATAACATTCATTTTAAATATTGTACCTTCACTACTTCGTATCATTTTATCATTATACAAATTTACTGAATCAGGGCTCAATATAACTGTATTTACATTAAATGCTAATGCACTTCTTATAATTGTACCAACATTTCCAGGATCTTGTACTTTATCTAACATTACTATTTTATTTCCTACTATCTTATTATTTTCTTTGAGTCTTACAACACCCATTATATTAGGAACACTATTTAATAAACTAATGCTTTTTAAAACTTTATCAGATACCAATGTAGTTTTAACATCATATTTAACGTCATTAGAAGATGTAATTACTTCTTCTAATAATCCACTTTTATAAGCTTCTTCTACTAAATGCTCACTTTCTACTATATATTTTCTTTCTTCTAATATATACTTTTTATCTCTTAATCTTTTATAATATTTTACTTTTTCATTATTTATGCTTTCTATCATTCTTCATTCAACACCTTTCTATTTAATTTATAATCAGGTTTATATTTTGAAACTGATTCCCAAAATTCCTTACTATGATCAAAATGTAAGAAATGACATAGTTCATGTATAATTACATAATCTATTTCATCTATATCGTATCTTATAAGATTTAAATTTAGACATATAAGTTTTTCTTTCTTATTACAATATCCCCATTTTCTAGTCATCTTTTTTATTATTAGTTTAGGATAAGGAATATTATCTATTTTAGAATAACATATATCTAATCTTTCTTTAAATACTTCTTCTGCTTTTTTTCTTAAAAAACTATTTAAAGAAGATTCTGTTTTATAATATATCTTATCTTCATCAATAAGAATACTTTTCATAATATTGCATTTAATCAAGTCATATTCTTTACCTAATAAATAAAAACTATTTTCTTTATTACTTTTTCTTTTAGCCTGATTTATCATTTTTATAATACTATTTCTATTGTCTTCTATTAGTTTAATTATTTCTTTGTCTCTTGTTAAATAGTTTGTTGTTACATATATTTTTAAATCAGTTTTTACTCTTATATAAGTATTTTTATTATTTTTTCTTTCAATAATTATTTCATATTCTTCATCATTATTTATAAATTTCATAAATATCACAAAATTATTATACCAAAATAAAAAAAGAAAAGGAAGAAATACTACTACTCTGAAACTAATTCAGAATTTTCGTTATTTTCTTCACTTTCTTCATTTTTTACTAGAGGAACAACCCCCAAAGTATACCCGATTGGTTCTAGTAGTTTAATAAGTGTATTTATTTGAGGACTATTTAAATTATTTTCAATTTTAGCAACAGTTTCTCTTATAATACCTGCTCTTTCACCTACAACTCTTTGTGATAATTTTTGGCTTTTTCTAGCAACTACTACTTGACGAATAACTTCTCTTTCTAGTTCTCTTAAATATTCATCATGTTTAACTTCTTCTTCAGTTTTCGTCTTTATTTCTTTTTTTGGTCTACCCATTTCCTCATCACCAACAATATTGTACCAAAAAATACTACAAAGTCAAGTGAAAATTATGTTATTTTGATAAATTATAATGCATAGAAAAAGATTAGAGGTAGCTCTCTAATCTACTTTTTTTGCTGCCATTTATAGAGCTGGCTTCACTCACTTTTTTAGCTGCCACTTTAGGCTGGCTTCACCTACTTTTTTATTGCTATGTGTTAATAATACCCTAATTATTATAAAAAGTCCATATTTTCTACAAAATTTTATATTCTATTCATTTTAACAGTTAAAGTATAATCATCTACTATATCTTTAGTAAATTCATAATTATCTAATTCATCAAATTTAGCTAAAAGTTCATTAGAAATAATTTCTTTATTATTATTTAGCATATTAAGTAATTCTTCATTATTACTTTCAAACTTAATATATATTCTATCTTCCACACTGAATCCTGCTTCTTTTCTAAATAATTGACATTGTCTTATAATATCTCTTAAAATACCTTCATTCTTTAACTCTTCAGTAATATTAACATCTAATATTACGAAGTTAGAACCATCACTTTTAGCATCATATCCTTCTTTTTGAACTATTCTTATATCTAACATATCTTTAGTTAAATTATAGTCTATTCCATCAACAGTAAATACTTTATTTTCAATATTATCTATATCTTCTAAAGTAAATGAACTTACATATTCAGTAAAGTCTTTAATATTCTTACCAAATAGTTTACCTACTTCTTTAAAGTTAGGTTTAACTTGGTATGATAAATATTTTCCTTTATCTTCTATATATTCTACACTTTTAACATTTAATTCTTCTTTAATTAAATCAGATAAATCTTTAGTAATACTCTCTATATTCTTATCTAAGAATACTTTACTTAATGGTTGTCTAATCTTAATATTAGCTTCTTCTCTAGCATTTCTTCCTAAACTTATTAAATCTCTAACTAAATCCATTTTAGTTTCTATTTCTTCATTTATTAAGCTTTCATCATATTTAGGAAAATCAGTTAAATGAACACTTTGTTCATTAGTTAAATTTCTATATATTTCTTCACTCATAAATGGACTTATAGGTGCGATTAGTTTAGATAAACCAACTAATACATCATAAGTTACTTTATATACAGATAATTTAGAATTATCTAATTCACCTTTCCAAAATCTTCTTCTATTTCTTCTTATATACCAGTTAGATAGATCTTCATTTAAGAATGTTACTATAGGTTTAACTACTCTATTTAAATCATATTCATTATATGCTTCTGTTACATTTTTAACTAGTTTATTATATTTAGATAATAACCATTTATCTATTTCTTCATAATCTGTACTATTTATAAAATCTTTTATATCAAGTTTATCTGCATTAGCATAAATAGCAAAGAAATTATAAGTATTTTTAAGTGTACTAAATACTTTACTATTTACTTCTTTTACACCTTCTTCATCAAATTTTAAAGGAGTCCATACAGGAGATGCATATAGCATATAAAATCTTACTGCATCTGCTCCATATTTAGTCATTATTTCTTCAGGATTTATTATATTACCTGTAGACTTAGACATCTTTTTACCTTTAGCATCTAACATCATATCATTAACTACAACATTTTTATAACTTGATACTCCAGATACTATAGTTGAAATACAAATTAGGGAATTAAACCAACCTCTAGTTTGATCTACGCCTTCTGCTATGAAATCTGCTGGAAATTGAGATTTAAAAAGTTCTTTATTTTCAAATGGATAATGGAATTGAGCATAAGGCATAGCACCTGAGTCAAACCAAACATCCATTACATCTAATACTCTAGACATAGACTTACCACATTTAGGGCATTTAATATGAAGTTCATCTACATAAGGTCTATGAAGTTCAACATCATAAACATTTATATCTTCTATTAGTTTTTCTTGTAATTCTTCTCTAGAACCAATACACTCGATATGACCACATTCACAAGTCCATAATGGCATTGGGCATCCCCAGTATCTATTTCTTGAAATACCCCAGTCTATCATGTTTTCTAACCAGTTATTGAATCTTTTTTCTCCAATATATTCTGGATACCAATTTACTTTTTTATTTGCTTCTATTATTTTATCTTTATATTCAGTAGTTCTAATATACCAAGCTGGTTTAGCATAATATATTAAAGGACTTTTACATCTCCAACAATGAGGATAGTCATGTGTTAATTTAATCTTTTTAAATAATTTATCATTTTCTTTTAAATATTTAACTATTTCTATTTCAAGATCTTTATCAGTAACTGTTCTACCTTTCCAAGGTCCAGTTAGATATGTTCCATCTTTTCCTACAGATTGACTAAATGCAATTCCATTTTCTTTACATACTCTGTTGTCATCTTCACCATAGGCAGGGGCTATATGGACAATGCCTGTTCCATCTGCATCAGTTACATATGAATCGGCTAGAATAATAAATGCTTTTCCTTCTACTTTAGCAAATGGTAATAATTGCTCATATTTTTTGCCAACTAAATCTTTTCCTTTATAAGTTTCTACTATTTCGTATTCATCACCTAAAACTTTATTAGCTAGTGATTCTCCAACTATGAAATTATATCCCATAGATTTAACTTTAAGATAATTATAATCAGGATTTACACATGTTGCAACATTATCCATTAAAGTCCAAGGTGTAGTAGTCCATACTAATAAATATGTGTCTTCATCTAATAATTTAAATGGTACTATTACAGTATTAACTGAATCTTCTTGATATCCTTGACTTACTTCATTTTGAGACAATTCAGTTCCACATCTAGGGCAATAAGGTAATACTTTATTTCCATGGTATATTAAACCTTTATTAAATATTTCTTTAATTAGCCACCATTCACTTTCAATATATTCATTTGAACAAGTTACATATGGGTGATCACAATCAATAAGTTGTCCCATCATATCAGTAACTTTATTTATTTCATCTATGTTAGTAGCTGTTTCTTTATTACATTCTTTACAGAAGTTTTCTACACCAAATTCTTCTATGTCTGCCTTAGTCTTAAAACCTAATTTTTTTTCTACATTAACTTCAATTGGTAATCCATGTGTATCAAGTCCAATTTTTCTTAAGATTCTTTTACCTTGCATTGTTTGATATTTGCAAAAAGCATCTTTAATAGTTTTAGCAAATACGTGATGTATACCAGGTTTAGCATTAGCATATATTGGACCATCATAGAATACAAAGTTTTCACAACCTTCTCTATTTTCTATAGTTTTATTTAATAAATCCATTTCTTTCCAACTATTTAATATTTCAGATTCTCTTTCATTATTACTCTTAGTTATTTCTTTAAACATTTTAATTCCTCCATTATTTTAATAATTTATACATATTTTAGTTATTATTGCATATTCTAGTATAGACATAAACAATTGACAAATTGTATTTTATTTGTTATTATAGATTATGTCAAAAGCAATTTAAATTGCTTGGGGTTCGTGTTTTACGGACGGTAAGAACTGGATAATCCAGTTCTTATTTTTTTATGGAAATATTTTTATCCCCTTATTTTTGTAATTTGGATATCCAACTAATTTATTTTCTAACACTAAAAAAGCTTTATCTTTGATATTTCTTTTAATGTATTTATGTATTGGATATGAAAACAAATCAGCAATTTCTAATCCAACATATGTAGAACTATATTCTTCGTTCCATTTAGGATTAAAATAGACACCGCTTATTTTATTTTTTAACTCTTTTGAATTAATTCTTTTAGTTCCAGTTTTATTTATAACTTTACTTATATGTTCTAAAAGATTATTATCTTCTTCTTTTCCTCGTGCTTCTAACATTATAATACCAGTTTTTTTATTTCCTGTATCATATATATATCTTTCAAGCAAAAAATCAAATGCTACATTATAAACGTTATGTGTATAGCCTTTTTTTAAATATTCATAAAGATTTATACTTATTGATATAATTTTACAATTAATTTTTTTCATAGTTTCTGATAATTCAACTATAAATTCATTATAGTTGATAATACTATCATTAAAGCAATTATCGTGTTTTCTTATTTCTCTTGAATGAAAACAAATAGTTTTATTTTTATTTAATTTGGTATCATAAAAAACCGCATTATTCCAATATTTTTTCTTTAAAGTTTCAATTGCTTTTTTAGCACTTAAATAATTATCTTTTTTAAAAATACAACCAGTAATAGTAAAATACTTATCATCTTCAGAAATAATTTTATCACTTGTTAATTGTTTTAAAATATAAGTTAAATTACTACTACTACCATTTTCATCAATACACATAATATAATCAATGTTTTGATTTAAAGAATTTATTTTTGTTGGCTTATCAAACCAATTTGACATTTAATCACCTCGCACAAAATAAAAAAGCTATTTATAGGAGCAGCAAACGGTACCATCCTACTTATAGCTTTACTTACTTTTTTATAACGCATTTACATGCGGCTTTAACTTATCCTTAAAGCACATCAAGAGTGATACATATATATAATTGTTATTAGTTTACACCGACCACTAACTCTCTAAAAACCCTTATATATAACATCTCTTTCATTTGTTTTTACTTCTAAAGAATAACATAATTTTTTTTAAATGTAAATCTTTTTATCTAATTTTTTGCACTTGCACATGTATCACTTACACTTACAATATATGGATTATTAGGTGTACCATTTCCAGATGATAAATTTATACAAGATTTCAGAGAAACTGACGGGCGAATAGCGGTCGATAGCCCCACAAGGTGGTTGCTCAAGTCGCTATTGGCACTATAAACTAAAGAACCAATCCCTTGTTTTATATTAGGAGTCATTGTCCACCAATAAGTAGACCCTGTAATACTTCCTCTTTCACTATTTGTATAATACCATGCATATGGGCTCGACATACTTGTTTGATATACTCCTCCTGCAAAAGCTACCTCATCTGCTGTCATTAAGGCTACCCCATATTGTAATTGTCCATTCCCTCCATCTTCCGTACTTGCACTAAATTTATCTTCTACAGCTTGGGTACTTTCAAATAATCCTCCTGTAGTATTTCCTCCACATTTATATGTTGGTGTTTTATTTTCCTGTATTCTTGT
>CAMENK010000012.1 GCA_945928335.1 uncultured Bacillota bacterium | reverse complement strand
ATCCTTGCTGTTGTGCAACATGGCGTTGAAATCTTTCTTTTCTTCGTTCATAATTATTCCACATCCTTTCTAAAAAAATAAGAGATAAAAGCCTATAGATACATCTACTACCTTTATCTCTTTAACTTATGTTTTTAAATTGTGTACTTCCAAATCATAACCCCATTAAAAAGATTTGGTATGTAAATTCCCCTTGTTTTCGCTTTATATGATAAGGTTTTAAAGAGAAAAAGTCAATATCATTTGCAAAACTCATTAGTGTTTAAGCCATATTCTTTATGTAATCTTCAAGTTCTACTAATTTAATCTTTTTACTTAAATTACCTACATAAATATCAGTAGAATAGTTAAATGCTAGAAAAGTAGTATTGTTTATAATGATTTTATGTGGTTCTAGGTAGTTCAAGTTAGTATTGTTTATTCGTTTGATACTACCATTGATAATCTTTGGTGTAGTATGGCAAAACTCACAAATAAACTCAATACGTTGTTTAAGATTACTTTCCATTTCTAACTCTTGTGTAGTAAACTTTATCATAAAAATCACATCCTTTCCTTATTAATTCTTTTGTAAACACAAAAAAATCAACCCGAACGGATTGATATGTATCTCAAGTTCAAACTATAAAAGTTCGAACAGAAACGTCACTGGAGCAAGCAAGCGGAATCGAACCGCCGTCTCAGCCTTGGCAAGGCCGCATACTAACCGCTGTACTATGCCTGCATATAAATAAATTAATTTAATTTATTTATATAGTCATAATTAAATGACGTACTAATAATATAACATATCTCTTAATAGAAATCAATTCCTAATCACTAAAAAGTTTACTAACTAAAATAGAATTAAGAATCATTAAGATAATTCCAATAATGAAATGTGATAAAACAAAATTATAGCTAAATACTTGATAAAAAACACTAAATATAGATGATAAAACAAAACCTAAAATTATATAATAAACTGAAACTGGATATTTTTTTAATAGATAATTTATTATTTTAGATATTAAAATAATTCCAATAACCACGCCTATTAAAAAAGACAATATAATTAGTAAATTTTCCTTTAAATCTTTAAATGCTACTATATTATTAACAACATTAACTATTGGCTCATAATAACCTATTAACATTAAAGTAAAGGATCCACTAATTCCTGGTATAACCATAGTTGCTGAAGCAACAATACCAACTATAAATAACATTAAATATCCTAAAACTTGTATATTATCAAAACTAACACTACCCCTACTCTTATCTAAAATAGCCATTACTAATACAACTATAATTCCTATCATCATATAAGATATTTCTTTCATAGAAGCCTTTTTAGGAGCATTTTTAAATAATTTAGGAATACCACCTATAATAAGTCCAACAAATATTAGTAATGTTATTATAGGTGCTTTATCAAGTCCTAATTTAATTATCTTAACACAAACTGCAATTGAAACTAATACACCAAGTAAAATAGGAAATAAAAATTTAAAAGCAGATTTAAAGTTTTTAAAACTTTTATAAAAATTACTAGCTTTCTCTAAAAGTTCTTCATAAATTCCAAGTAAAACAGCCAATGTTCCACCACTTACACCAGGAATAATAAATGCAACACCTAGAACAATTCCTTTAATAAATAAACTTAAATTCTTATTCATATTATATCCTCCTTTTTTACATAATTTATATACATTAACAATGATAATATACCAAGTAAAGCACCAATAATAACATCACTTAAATAATGTACTCCCAAATATAATCTTGAAAAAGCAACTAAAACTATTGATAAAACAAATAAAACATTAAGCATTACCTTTAGTATTTTATTCTTTACATGCTTATTAACCAAATATATCAAAAATCCATAAAAAGCAACAGAGCACATTGTATGTCCACTAGGAAAAGAATAATCACTAGGAATAGGAATTAAGCTATCTAATGGTCTTTCTCTTTTAATAAAATTTTTAAATATAACACTTAAAACATATACTATAGATAAATTTAAAGAAACATTTATAAAATAATTCTTATCTTTAATAAATAATAAAGTTAAAACAGCACTACCTATTAAAAATACAGCACTCCCCAAATGAGTCAAAATTTTAAACACAGGCGTAATACTTTCCTTAACAACATGTTCATTGATGAAACTTTTAAAAGATAAATCTATATTTAAGACAATATCGCCTAAAAAATTCCTAATTAAAATAAACACGATTAAAAGTAAAGTAAAAGTTACTAAATAACACTTACTCTTTTTTATAAAACTATCCAACATATTATCTCCTACACACATATTGTTAATAACATTAACAATAATCCAGTTAATATTCCAATATTTCTCATATTTTTTTCTACACTATTTTTTATCATTGGTAAAAATTCAAAAATTGCAATATATAAAATCATTCCAAATGTAAAAGTTAAAGCAATACCAAGTACTAAAGGATTCATAAATATATCATTAAATATATATGCCACTAAAGCCCCAAATAAATATGAACTACCTATAAAAATAATATACATAAGTGTATTATTTTTATTATGATATTTACTAAAAGTACTAGATAAAGTAAATCCCAAAGGTATATTATGTAATCCTATTCCAATAGTCAATAGTAAAGCAGTCTTATAATCTAAAAGAACACTACTATAAATAGTCATACCTTCAATAAAATTATGAACTACTAAAAATATACATGTAATTATAGATATATGCTTAAAATTTTCTTCATTATGTTTTCCTTCTTCATGATGATGTCCTCCAAATAAATCAAGCATAAGAATAACACCAAATCCAACTAGAGTAAATAATGATATAAGAAAGATACTTTTAGAACTTGGATATAACTCACTAAAAAACTCATAGGCATCAGGTAATAAATGCATAATTCCAAGAAGAATCAAAACAACAAAACCTAAAGATACACTAAATGTCATTACTTTATTACTATTATGTGTATTAAATACTATTAAAGTTCCTACTAATAAAAATATAATAGAAAGTACGCTTAATAATAATACAATAAATAAATTCATAAATCCCTCCTATATTTTCATATATTTTCTATATTTAGGTAAATCTCCTATTCTTATACCACTAATACTAGGCTTAACTTGAAAAATTCCAGGGAATTCATTACCCTCAATAACTAATATTCCTTCTTCTGTTAAAACTATGTCCCATCCAATATATCTTACTTCAGGAACCATCTTAGCAAGCTCAGTAACAAAAGGTAAAACTAAATCATAATTGGGCACATTAAATCCTAAAATATTTTCTTTAGAAATAGGATGCTTACTAAAAATATTTCCCTTTTCATCTATAGCAGGAACATAAACTTGACCTTGTTCATTTACAAAAGTATACATTCCTCCACTACTAAAATTGTCAACATCTCCATTATTTCCAATCTTTAAAATAGTATTCATAATATGTACTTTCCCCTTATCATCTAAGAAAGTAAGCACTCTTAAACTATTTACACTTTTATCATATAACCTTGACAATTCTTTATTCTGAACAATATATTCTTCTACTAAAAATTGTTCATTTTTAACAATCTTATTATATATTTTTAAAATATTATACTCATTCTTTAATTTATCCTTATCTAAAGAAATAACCTCAATACCCTTACCTCCACAAGAATTTACAGGTTTAACTATAATCTTATCTTTATTTGATATAAATTCTTTAAAATCTTTAAAAGAAGCAGTTTTAAGATCAATAAAATCTCTACCTAAATAATTCCTAAATTTATTATTAAATTCAACTTTATCACTTAAAATATGCCAATATTCTTTTTTATTATACTTCTTTATAATTTCATTATTATATCTACCAGTCAAATAAGTACTTCTCTCTTCATCATTAAGTAAATAAAACTCAAATTCAAAATAATCCATATATCCACTACCATACTTAAAAGCACATTTAGCCATATCAAATAGTATATTAAATTTAGACTTATTTACCTTACTTCCTATTTCCTCAGCCTTATTAAAATACTCTTTAAATCTCATATTCTTAAGTTTTTTCAAAACATATTTTATCTTCATTTTTCCACCTATATAAATTATAGATTAAAAGAAAGAAAAAGTAAAGAAAACTAACCCATAAGGTTAGTTATTCAAATATAAGTTTCAAGAAATTCTTTTTACCCTTTTGTACTAACAATTCGTTATTTTCTAAATCATCAATAGTAATAATAACATTCTTATCAGTAACTTTTTTATTATTTATACTCACTGCATTTTGTTCAACCATTCTTCTTGCATCACTTTTAGAATCAAACATATCAGTTAAAACTAATAAATCTAATATATTTATTCCATTAACAATTAAATTCTTATCAAGAACTTTTTTAAAAGTATTTTCTGAATTACCACGATTACTAAAAATATCCTCACTAGTCTTTTTAGCTAAAAGAGCCGCATCTTCTCCATGAATATCTTTAACTACTTCAAAAGCCAAAGTCTTCTGAGCGATTCTTAAATGAGGAGCAGCATTCTGTTTAACCATAATATCTTCTATTTCTTCTTTAGTTAAAAATGTAAATACTTTTAAATATTCTAGAACTTTAGAATCTTCAGCATTTATTAGGTATTGATAAATTTCATAAGGAGATGTTTTTGTCTCATCTAACCATAAAGCATTACCAGCACTTTTACCAAACTTATTACCATTAGAATCAAGTATTAAAGGCATAGTAAATCCATAAGCTTCTTTATTTAATTTCTTCTTAATAAGCTCTATACCAGTAGTAATATTACCCCATTGATCAGAACCCTCTACTTGCAAAACACAATTCTTATGCTCATATAAATACAAGAAATCATATCCCTGCAATAAAGTATATGAAAATTCAGCATATGTAATACCTGTCTCAAGTCTTCTAGAAATAATATCCTTATTAAGCATATAGTTAACATTTATATATTTACCAATATCACGCAAAAACTCTAAAAAAGTATAATCCTTAGTCCAATCATAATTATCTACAATCTCTGCTTTTCCATCAAATAATCTATTTATTTGAGCTTTAATATGAGATATATTATTTTCTATAACTTCATTTGCCAAAATTTCTCTTTCAGCTGTAGGCCTTGGATCTCCAATTCTTCCAGTTGCTCCACCACATAATAATAAAGGATGATGACCATAATTAGCTAACCTCTTAGCAGTTACTAAAGATGAATAATGACCAATATGTAAACTATCAGCTGTTGGATCAGTACCCCAATAAAAAGTTATAGGTTCTCCATCTAATAAATCTTTTAAATTTTCTCCCGCTACATCTTTAATTAAACCTCTCCATTTTAAATCTTCATATAATGACATAATTTCCTCCTTCAAACAAAAAAGATGCTACCTAAAGGACGAACAATATCCGTGGTACCACCTTATTTTTTTCTCTTAATTATAACGTAATTAACGATTTGAACTCATAATATGTATTTCATTTATTATACTTTATTTGTTTTCACCAACCACAAACTCTCTAAAAGAAGCACAATAAATTACTTATTATTACTCTTCGTTCACTAATATTAGTTTATCACAATTAAATAATTTTTCAACTATAAATTATAATCTTTATTATCTATACAACTTTTAACTTTATTAACAAACTCATCTAAATTTAAATTATAAGTTTCTTGACTACCAAACTTCCTATAACTAATACTATTTCCTTCAACTTCCTTATCTCCAAGTATTAAAGTTAAAGGTACTTTATTAGCTTGACTTTCTCTCATTTTATAAGATAATTTTTCATTTCTATCATCTAATTTAACCCTTATATCTAATGAATCTAAAGCATCAAATACTTTCTTAGAATATTCTAAATGATATTCATTATTAACAGGAATAATATTAATTTGTATAGGACATAACCATAAAGGAAATGCTCCCTTAGTTTCTTCCATTAAGAATGCTGTAAATCTATCAAAAGTTCCAAAAATCGCACGATGTAATACAACAGGTGTCTTTTTACTACCATCTTTATCTATATAAGTTAATTCAAATCTTCTAGGTAGTAAGAAATCTAATTGACATGTTGAAAGAGTAACTTCAGGCCCAATAGCGGGTTTAACCTCTACGTCAAGTTTAGGCCCATAAAATGCTGCTTCACCAATAGCCTCAACATATTGAACACCTAATTCATTTAAAACTTCTCTTAACTTACTTTCTGCTTCATTCCACATTTCATCATCATCAAAATATTTTTCTTTATCTAGAGGATCTCTCAAAGAAAGTCTAAATGAATAATTTTTAAATCCAAAATCTTTATAAACATCTAAAATTAAAGAAACTACCTTTTTAAATTCCTCCTTAATTTGTTCAGGAGTTACAAATAAATGAGCATCATTTTGACACATACATCTAACTCTTTCAAGTCCTTTAACTGCTCCACTAGCTTCATATCTAAAATCAGTAGCAAATTCTCCAATCCTTATAGGTAAATCTCTATATGAATGAAGTTCATTTCCATAAATTAACATATGATGTGGACAATTCATAGGTCTTAAAACAAATTCTTCCTCATCAACTTTCATCATAGGAAACATATTTTCTTTATAATGATCCCAATGCCCTGAAGTTTTATATAAATCTACAGTTCCAACACAAGGAGTATACACATGTTTATAACCCATTTTCCTTTCTTTATTATATATATAATTCTCTAATTCTTTTCTTACAATAGCTCCATTAGGAAGCCATAAAGGCATACCTTTTCCAACAAGATCACTATTCATAAAAATACCTAAATTCTTACCAATCTTTCTATGATCTCTTTCCTTAGCTTCTTCTAATTCATGTAAATAAGAA
This sequence comes from uncultured Bacillota bacterium, assembly GCA_945928335.1. Classification (GTDB taxonomy): domain Bacteria; phylum Bacillota_I; class Bacilli_A; order RF39; family UBA660; genus CAKOLN01. Next base: position 5,806 of record CAMENK010000012.1, on the reverse strand, counting down.
TTTAAATCTTCTTCATTAGTAAAACATACTCCATATATCCTTTGAAGCATCTTATTTTTAGAATCACCTTTCCAATAAGCTCCACTTACTTTTAATAATTTAAAATATTTAATTTCTTTAACACTATCAACATGAGGTCCACGACATAAATCAGTAAAGTCTCCTTGAGTATAACAACTAATTACATTTTCATTTTCATCCATCCTAGAAATTAAATCTATTTTATAAGGATCATCTTTAAACATATCTAATGCCTCATCTTTAGATATCTCATGTCTAACAATTCTCTTTCCATCCTTACTTATTTTTTTCATTTCTTTTTCAATCTTAGGTAAATCATCTTCAGTTATAGAAACTTCTCCCAAGTCTACATCATAATAAAAACCATCTTCAATTACAGGTCCCACCCAAAACTTTGCTTCTGGATATAAATGTTTAATTGCTTGTGCCATCAAATGTGCACATGAGTGATTTAATGTATTCAAATCACTTTCTTTAATATTTATCATACTTTTCCTCCTTTAAAGTTAAATAAAAAACACCCCTTTATAGGAGTGCTTAAATAGACACGGTACCATCCATAATTTTACTTTATTTACATAACGGGAATCCCGGGAACATCTTTCGAGTCCAGTTCATAGGTAGTAATTATCAATTATTTTTGTTGTCTCACACCAAACACAACTCGCTTTATAAAATTCATCAATAACCATGTCCTAATCAAAACATTTAACTTAATATAATTTTATCACTTTTAATATTTTTTTCAATCCTTAAACTAATCTTTCCAATAATTTCTTATCATTTTCTAATTTTATTCTTTCTTCTTCTACTAAATTAGAAGGAGCCTTATTAATAAAATTTTCATTTGATAATAATTTTTCTCTTTTTTCTATACTTTGTTTCAAAGTTTCAATTTGTTTTTCCTTTAATTTAATATCTTCTATAGTTTCTTCTTTTTCATAATATATAGAAGCACTAAATCTACCATAGTTTACCTTATACTCAGTAATATTCATACCTTCATCTGCAATACTATCACTAAGTTTAAGCATACTAATTATAAGAGAATAGTTCTCATTATTATTAAATTTAACTTTTAAATCTTTAGTAATATTATTTTCTTGTTTTATATTTCTAAAAGTTCTAATAAATCCAATAGTATCTTCTATTAAATTTTCTTCTTCATCAAACTCAAATTCTTTATTTAATATTGGATAATCACTAATCATAATACTTTCATTAGACTTAATTGGTAACATATTATAAATTTCTTCAGTAACAAAAGGCATAAAAGGATGCATCATCTTTAATATACAAGTAATAACATAACATAAAGTACTTTTAGTAGATAGATTATCTAAACTAAACTTGCACATTTCTATATAAGAATCACAGAAATCACTCCAAATAAAGTCATAAAGCATAGAACCAGCATTATTAAATTCATACTTTTCCATAGATTTAGTAACCTTAACAATAACTTTATTTAATTTACTCAAAATCCATTTATCTTTATTATCTAAATTTGAAAAATCATACTCTTTTAAATCATCTATATTCATAAGACAAAATCTACTAGCATTCCAAAGTTTATTTATAAAATTCCATGTAGATTTAACCTTTTCTTCATCATATCTTAAATCTTGACCAGCAGCAGAAGAAGTTGATAGGAAAAATCTTAAAGCATCGCATCCATATTGTTCTATAACATCCATAGGATCAACACCATTACCTAAACTCTTACTCATTTTTCTACCTAAATTATCTCTAATAAGACCATGAATCAAACAATCCTTAAAAGGTCTTTGATTAGTAAAATGAAGTCCTTGAAAAGTCATTCTATTAACCCAGAAAGGTATAATATCATATCCAGTAACTAAAACATTATTTGGATAATATCTCTCTAATAATTTAGTATTTTCTGGAAAACCTAATGTACTAAAAGGCCACAAAGCACTTGAAAACCATGTATCTAAAACATCTTCATCTTGTACCCATCCTTCTTCAGTAGGGGGTTCTATGCCAACATAAACATCATCACCTTTGTACCAAGCAGGTATTCTATGTCCCCACCAAAGTTGACGAGAAATACACCAATCGTATGTTATTTCCATCCAGTGATTCATAATTTTCTCAAATCTTTCAGGTACAAAGTTAACTTTAGTATCTTTATTTTTTTGGTTTTCTAAAACCCTATCAGCTAAAGGTCTCATCTTAACAAACCATTGCTTAGATAAATAAGGTTCCACCATAACGCCAGTTCTTTCTGAATGCCCTACAGAATGAATCATTTCTTCAACTTTAATCAAAAGTCCAGATTCTTCTAAATCCTTAACAAGTTGTTTCCTACATTCAAATCTATCTAATCCTGAATATTTTAAAGCATTATCATTCATTGTACCATCAGTATTTATAACTATAATTCTTTCTAAATTATGTCTATTACCTACTTCAAAATCGTTAGGATCATGTGCAGGAGTAATTTTAACTACACCAGTGCCAAACTCAGGATCAGCATGTTCATCTCCAATAATAGGTATTAACTTATTAACTATTGGTAAAACACATTTCTTACCAATTAAATGCTTATATCTTTCATCGCTAGGATTTACAGCAACTGCAGTATCTCCAAATAAAGTTTCAGGTCTAGTTGTAGCAACTTCTAAATAGTCTTCTGTACCTTCTATAAAATACTTTATATGATAAAAAGCTCCTGGAACATCTTTATACTCAACTTCTTCATTAGACAAAGCAGTCATAGCTTCAGGATCCCAGTTAATAATTCTTTCTCCTCTATAAATTAAACCTTCATTATATAAAGTAACAAAAACATACTTAACTGCATCACTTAATCCCTTATCTAAAGTGAACCTTTCTTTAGAATAGTCTAAACTTAAACCAAGCTTAGCCCATTGCCTTCTTATATTTAAAGAATATTCTTCTTTCCAATCCCAAGCATACTTTAACCATTCTGTTCTATCCATTTTTCTAGGATTCATACCTAGTTCTTTAAGTTTTGCATCCACCTTAGCTTGTGTTGCTATTCCAGCATGATCCATACCAGGTACCCATAAAGCATCATATCCTTGCATTCTCTTAAATCTAATAATTATATCTTGTAAAGTTGTATCCCATGCATGTCCTAGATGAAGTTTTCCGGTTACATTAGGTGGTGGAATAACAATTGCATAAGGTTTTTTACTAGTATCTCCACTTTCAAAATACTTATTTTCTAACCAAAAATCATATTTACCTTCTTCTACTAATTTGTGATCATATTTCTTATCTAACATAAATACCTCCAAAATAAAAGATGATACCAAAGGACGAATTATCGTGGTACCACCTTAATTTATACTCATATGCTTAACGTGCATTACTCGTTTTACTCTACTTAATTTCAAGTAAACACTCCTAAGCTACATTCTAAAGTTTAATTTATTAGTTTGCACCTTTCACTAACTCTCTACAAAATACCACTTTATACTCCTCTTAGTCTTCGTTTTCTTGTGCCAATTATAACATATCTAATTTATTTTTTAAAGCCTAAATTAAGAATTTACTTTCATCAATTCTTTAAGTCTATCAATTTCTATATTAGCATCTAATCTCTCAAATAAAGGAATACCCTTTTCTATTACTTTATTATTCTCTAAATCAGGTAAATATCTTAAACTATCATAATTCTTTTGTTCATTAGTAACACCCAACTGATTAAATATATTTTCACTAGTAGTAGGAATAAAAGGATAGAACAAAATAGATATCTTTCTAATAGCCTCATATAAGTTATACATAACACTCTTTAAATCTTCATACTTTTCTTCTTTATATAAAACCCAAGGACTAGTCTCATCTATATATTTATTAGTTCTAGAAACTATATTAAGAATATGACCTAAAGCATTTTGAATATTTATATTATCTATTTCTTTTTCATATAATTCTATTTCATTAGTAATATAATTATTTAATTCATCATCAAAAGAAGTTTTACAATTACTTTTATAAATAACACCATTTTGATATTTATTTATCATAGCTATAGTTCTATTAACTAAATTACCTAAATCATTACATAACTCTGTATTATACTTTTCTATAAATGATTCAGGAGTAAACTCCCCATCTTGTCCATAAGGTAAGCTCTTTAAAATAGTATATCTAACAGCATCTACACCATATGCATCAGCAAGTATATCAGGATAAATTACATTACCTTTGCTCTTACTCATTTTTCCATCTCTCATCATAATAAAATCATGAACAAATAACTTTTTAGGTAATGGTAAATTTAATGCCATTAAGAATATAGGCCAATAAATAGCATGAAATCTTGAAATATCTTTTCCAATAATTTGAATATCAGCAGGCCAATACTTTTTCATTAAAGAATCATCTTCACTCAAATAACCTAATGCAGTTATATAATTAAGTAAAGCATCTAACCATACATATACTACATGTTTTGGATCAACTGGTACTTTAATACCCCAATCAAAAGTAGTTCTAGATATACATAAATCCTCTATACCAACATTAACAAAACTATTCATAATTTCATTCTTTTTAGTAAGTGGAACTAAAAAATTAGGATTCTCTTCATAAAATTTCTTTAATCTATCTTCATACTTTTTCATATTAAAGAAATAAGTCTCTTCTTCTACTTCCTTAACTTCTCTACCACATTCAGGACACTTTCCATCAACTAATTGACTTTCAGTATAAAAAGTTTCACAAGGTACACAATATTTTCCTACATACTTACCTTTATAAATATCTCCATTCTCATATAAAATATTAAATGCTTTAGTAACCGCATCAACATGTCTTTTATCAGTAGTTCTAATAAAATCATTGTTAGTAATATTTAATTTCTTCCACAATTCTTTAGCATTACTAGCCATTCCATCAACATATTCTTGAGGAGATATACCCATCTCTTCTGACTTTATTTGAATTTTTTGCCCATGCTCATCTAACCCTGTTAAGAAATAAACATCCTCACCCTTTTGTCTATGATACCTAGCAAGTACATCTGCTAATATTGTTGTATAAGCTGTTCCTATATGAAATTTACCACTAGGATAATAAATAGGTGTTGTAATATAAAATTTATTCATCATAATCAACTCCATTCAATAAAATAACTGAAGTTATTATAACATACATCTCATTTAAATGCACTAATTTATACTATTTCTTTTCCTTAGAAAATACACAAAAACTTTTTTTATTCATCTAATTCATTATAAGAATTTATATAAATTAAATTTTCTCTTATATTATTAGCAATTATATTATTTTTCTTAAACAATGCAATTGCTTTATAACCATCTTCAAAGAACATTTTCATAAATACATTATTGTTTGGCTCATTTTCAATATATTTAGCTTTTAATCCATTATCATAATAAACTATCATATAATTAACTCTCTTATTATTTAAAAATCCTTTAGCTAATAAAGTAAATTCATTTTCATAATTATAAGTCCAATCTTCATTTTTTTCTCCTATTGTTTGAATATTTTCACGACTATAGCTTAATACTAATTTATTATCTTCAATTCTATAACTATAGTCTGGTCCATAATTAGGAAATTCTTCATCATCTATAAAAAACATTTCTATATCAGTATAATTAAATTCAGTAGAATCATTTATTGCTAATAATAAAATATCTTTTTCTTCTTGAGTAATATTAGATATATCAAATATTACTTCACTTTTCCTTTCTAACTTTATCACTGGTAAGTCTAAAGTTATTATTTTTTTAGTTTTTGAATTTTCTATATCTATGTG
>CAMENK010000011.1 GCA_945928335.1 uncultured Bacillota bacterium | reverse complement strand
AAAGATGGTCCTAGTGCCGGAACTATAATTACTACTACAATTTTAAGCTATTTACTTGATAAAAAAATACCTTCTAATATTTCTATGACAGGTGAGATGACACTTCTAGGAGATGTTCTTCCAGTGGGTGCAATTAGAGAGAAAAGCTATGCAGCAATTAAAAATGGTATAAGTACTGTATTTTTATCTTGCGAAAATAAAAGAAATGTGGTAAAATTAGACACAATTATTAAAAACAAAATTAAATTTATTTTTGTAGATAATTATATGGAGATATATGATTATATATTTAAAGGGGGAAGTAAAGATGAAGGACAAAGCAAGAACTAGATGGGTTAAAATGGTATATAAAGATCAAATTGTTGCATTCTTTTATGAAGAGTATGTATCATTTGATAATTTAAGAAGAATAAGAACCTACTGCGTACTTGAAGATAATTATTCACGTTTAATAAAATTAGATGAATATGGTGTTTGGAAAGAAGAAACAATTAAAGAATTAGTAGATGAAGGTTATACTTCTATATATGAAACTCCATATAAAAAGTTATTAAAGAAATAGTAATAAAAATAACACTCCTACATAGATTTAAATGAAAGGAGTGTTTTATTATGAATAATATTATTGAATTTAAAAAAGATTGTATCATGAAAACTTATGTTGCAGAAATAACAGATATATCATTGACTCATGATTACAAAATAATGGAAGACACAGTAGAAGGTTTTTTTGATATAGTAGGTGAGTATAAAGTAACTAAATCTAGTATAACTAAAGAAGAGTTTACTTATAATATTCCATTTACTATAGCATTATCAAGTCTAATTGATAGAGATACTATTAATCTATCTATTAATGATTTCAATTATGAAATTGAAAAGGATATACTTCATTTGAAGATATCATTAAAGATGGATTATGAGCAAATTGAAATTAAGGAAGAATTAAAAGAAGATGTTGATAAAGAGGAGGAAGAAGAGATGCAAACGATAGATGAAGTTTTAGATAGTATTTCAGAACATGAGATAAAAAATCCAAATGAGTTTCATAGTGAAGTGATGGAAGAAATTAAAATAAATGAAAAAAAAGAAACAGAGGAAACAATTAATAAAGTTATAGATACTATACCAGATTCAGGTTTTTATAAATATAAAGTATATATAATGAGAGAAGAAGATACTTTAGAAAGTATTATGATTAAATATAATGTTAAACTTAGTGATATTAAAGAATACAATGATATTGAAAATTTAAAAGTCGGAGATAAAATAGTTATACCTTGTATAGAAAATGACCAAGATAAATAAAATTACTATCAAGGGAAAAGTAAAAATTCTTGAAACTGATGATAAAAAGATAGTAATAAAAAAGAAAAATAAAGATATGTCTAGTTTATTTAATTATCTTGAAATAAGAGGAATTGATAGTTTCCCAAAGGTTGAAGAAGAAACAAAAGATGAGATAAAATATAAGTATTATGATGATAGGCATATATTAAATCAAAATTCTGATGAAGAATTTATTAGAAAAGTTGCTGATATGCATTATAAAACTACTTACTTTAAAGACGTAAGTAGAAAAAAGTATAAAGATATTTATAATACTTTAATAGATAATATAGATTATTTAAAAGAATATTATAATGATTATGTAAGAAAGGCTGACATGGAAACATATATGTCACCTAGTAACTATTTATTATTAAGAAATTTTAGCATAATAAATTCAAGTTTGTATTATATAGAAAAAGAATTAAATTCTTGGTACAATTTAGTAAAAGATAAAACAAAAGAAAGAGTAACTATTGTACATAATAACTTAAGAAAAGATAATTATTTAGAAAGTGATAATGGAATTTTAACAGGTTGGGAAAATTATATGGTTGATACACCCGTCTTAGATATATATAAACTTTATAAAAATGAATACAAAAATTTAGATTTTAAATCACTTTATAAAGTATATAACGATACATTTACTTTAACTAAAGAAGAAACTAAGTTATTCTTTATAATGATAAGCATTCCTAAAAAAATTGAAAAAAGTGATAATGAATTAAATAATGTTATTGAAACCAAAAGAATGGTTGATTATATGTATAGAACTAATGATTTTATTAAGAACCATCTCTAATTATTTGATATACTAGTGATCCAATAAGAAGTAAAAGAAGAAATACGTTTGTTCTGCCTGGAGATATTAAGGTAAATATTGCTTGCCAGAATATCAATACTAAATTTACTATTAATATAATTGTATTAAATAACTTTCTATTGTTCTTATATAAATTTTTAATTTCATTAAGCTTATTCATGATACCTCCTAAAATAATATATGATTTTTATAAAATTAGGTTAACATCCTAATTTTTTTTAATGATTTATTTTAATTATTATGATATACTTTATATAGTAGGTGATAGTATGAAAAAGGATGGATTCATTTCTACAGCAGTAGTTTATTCTTTTATTATAGTCTTTTTGGTAGTAATACTATCATTAGTTTCTCTTTATTCATTTAGAAGTAAAGCTGTAACTAAGCAGATAAATGAAGTTAAAAGTGAATTGAATAAGGAGTATGAATAATGAAAAAAGGATTTGTTTTTCTAGAAACTTTATTAGTTATGGTAGTTCTTTCCATTGCGGTTTTAGGGGTTTATTCAACTTATGTTAGTGTTACTTCTAATATTGATTCCAGAACTTATTATGATAACATAGGAGACTTATATAAAACTGAAATTGTAAGAAATTGGATAGATGAAAATAATTTAATTACAAGTGAAAATTATATTAAAATTACTAGTTCAAATTGTAGTTCATATATGAGTATCACTAATTGCAGTGACTATATGGATTATCTTCAAATTGAAAATATATATATAAATAATTCTAATATAGTTACTTTATTAGAATTGAATGATAGCAGGTTATCAAATTCATTAAAATTATATATAAAAACTATGAATAATGGTAATAAAAGATATATAATAGTTAATTATAAAAGAAATAATAAAAACTATTATAGTTCTTTAAGAATATAGGTGAAATATGAATAAAAAAGGTTTTACTTTAATTGAATTAACAGTCTCAATAGTACTCTTATCTTTGATTATGGTATTTATGTTTAATTTCTTATCTATTTTAAAAAAAGATGAAGACAAAATCGAGAATAATACAGAAATAATTGTTATGAGAAATAGTATATCTCAATATATAAATGAAGATATAAGAAATAATGAAGGAATAAGTGAAATTAGTTGTTGTAATGAATATGATTGCACTTATACATGCCCTGATGAAAGTGAAAACATAGATGCTTATGGCATTCATATGAAAAATGGTAAAATTAAAAAAATAACGCTTGTAAAAGCAGAATTAGATGAGAATACTAAACCATATCAAATTGTAATGTATGAAGATATAACAGACACAAATAATATAGTAATTGAATTAAAAAGACAATTACCTGAAAAATATTCTTTTAATCCACTTATATATAGTAATATGAATAATCTTCATTATATAAAAATCCCAGTTACATTACATCCTGAATTAGATATAGAAATTGTTTATCAAAATAAAGACTAAATTATAAATTTAATATATATATAATTTAATAAAAAGTTTAATAATATTAAAATTAACTTATTTCTTAAAATTAACTTAATATCTAATTTATAATTACTTAAAATACTAAATGCTTGAGTAATTATGGATATTCCTGAAAACATTAAAGAGATAGATATAATCATATATTTAAGATTAGTATTTAAATTAAGAATACTAATCTTTTTAATACCGCTAGTCATCTCAAATATTGATGTAATAATTCCTTCGGTTAAAGGTGAAACTTTTATATAAGTAAATATAATATTACTTAGCAAAATAAATATAAATATTGTTCCTAATATTATCATTAAAGTACTTATATTATTTAATATTGAAATTTTTATCAAATTTGGAAAATTTAAACTATTTTTATTAAAACTAATATTCTTTTTATCTAATTTTTTATAATAGATTATATACATTATTAAGTTAGAAATATATAAATTTATTAAAAGAATTATTCCTAATTTAGTATTGTTTAACATTAATGTTCCAACCGTAGCAATCACAAACATAGGATTAGGAAAGAAAGTTACACTTAATAAGAGATTTGCATCTTTAATACTTATTTCATTTCTATCTAGTAAATTACTAATAAATTTGGCATTGCTAGGTAAACCTGAAATCATACTCATTAAAATAATATAACTATATTTAAATTTTAAAATTTTACTTAAATAATATATATAATTATAATTTATTAAAATATCAGCAAGTATAAAAAATGGAAATAAACTTGTAATAATATTTTTTATAAATATATCTATACTATAATTAACTGATTCAATAACTATAGTTGGATTTTTGAAAATTATAAATAAAATAATACTAAATAACAGAAATATAATAATTTTTTTCATTTTGCTAAACATAAATATCACCCTTTATGCTATAATAAATTAAGGAGGCTAATTTAATGGCTAATAAAATATATGACAAAATTAAAACCTTTATAAAAAATAATTATAAATTTCTGATTTTTTATGTTTTTTTAGTATTTTTATTTACTTATAGATTAGATTATGAAATTTATACTCCTGGCGGTATTAGTGATTTAGATGACAGAATAGAAATTGAAGGAGAATATAAAAGTGAAGGTTCATTTAATTTAACTTATGTTAATGCAAAGAAAGGTATTATTCCTTTTGTATTATTAAGTAAAATTATACCTAGTTGGGATTTAATAGATTTAGATGATGAGAGAATAGAAAATGAAGATTATGAAAGTATTCTTGCAAGAGGAAAAATAGATTTAGAAAATGGTAATGAAATAGCTATTAAAATTGCATTTGATGAAGCAAATGAGAAATATGAAATAACTAAAAATGATTTAGTTGTATATTATATATTTGAAGATGCTAAAACTAATTTAAAAGTAGGAGATATAATTGAATCTGTCAATGATATTAAAATTACTTCATTTGAAGAATTAACTAATCAAATAAATAATTATAATGTTGGAGATGAAATAGTTTTTAATGTTATAAATAATGGTAAGAAAAAAACTAGGACTGGAATAGTTTATGAAAGTGAAGGTAAAAAAATTATAGGAATGATTTTAGTTAATTCAATTAAAGTTGAAACTGATAAAAATATAGAATTTAAATATAGTAGTAATGAAAGTGGTTCTTCTGGTGGACTTATGAGTACTTTAGAAATATATGATAGTTTAATAGAAGAAGATATAACTAAAGGACTTAAAATTGCTGGAACTGGTACTATAAATTATGATGGGACAGTTGGTGAAATTGGTGGAGTTAAATATAAACTAGCTGGTGCAGTGAAAAAGAAAGCAGATATTTTTTTGGTACCTAGTAATAATTATCAAGAGGCTTTAGAATTAAAAGAAAAATATAATTATGATATAAAAATAATAGAAGCAAAAGACTTTAAAAGTGTACTTAAAAGTTTAGAAGAATTATAGTATAATGAAAGTGGTGAGAAATAATGGAATTAGAAGATTTAGCAAATTCTATGAAAGAATTAGAAATGGAAGAAGATATTGAGTTTTATGCTCATTTAACTGAAAGAGCAAATGGTATTTCTATAAATGAAAAAGGATTAGAAATGGAAGACAATAAATTATCTAGTGCAGCAAATCCAATAGATGAAAGATTTTATTCTGAACCTGAATATTATGTAGATTATTGTCTAGGTAGTCCACAAACTAGAAAAAAAGATTTAATGGTAATAATCGCATCTTATAAAGATGAAATAAATTCTTTAGTTAAAAATAATTCTAAAGGAAGTTATTATATTCCTAGTGAAAATATAGTTGGATATGTAGATATAAAAGATAAGTATTTTGTTAGTAATCCTAATTCAGATTATTCTATGGATTCGTATACATTATGATAGATATTATTTAAAAAAACTGATATAATTATGTAGGAGTTGAATTATGAAAAAGACAAGAAGCGAATTAAGAGAAAATATTATGACTATTCTATATCAGATAAATGTTTATAGAAGTGAGAAAATGAATTATGATTTAGAAAGTATTTTAGAAGAAAATAAAGCTAATGATGATAAATTTATTATTACAATAGTTAATGGAGTACTAGAAAAAGAAAAAGATTTAGACAAAGTTATAAATAAGTATATGCAGGATTGGACTATATCTAGATTGGGTAATATAGATAAAGCTATTTTTAGAATGAGTGTATATGAATTATTATATACTGATACACCTCATATAGTAAGTATAAATGAAGGAATAGAATTATCAAAAAAATATAGTGATGAAAAAATTACAAAGATGTTAAATGGAGTATTAGATAGTATTTTAGATGGAGAAGTACATGAATAATGAAATTTATTTAAGTGTTAGTGATGTAAATACTTATATTAAGTCTATCTTAGATAGGGATGAATTTTTATCTTATGTCCATGTTAAAGGTGAAATAAGTAATTTAAAATTTCATACTCGTGGACATCTTTATTTTAGTTTAAAGGATGAAAATAGCAAAATAAATGCAGTTATGTTTAATTATAAAAACTATGGTTTGGATTGTGCTCCAAAAGATGGAATGAGTGTAGATGTTAAAGGTAAAATTAGTGTATTTGTTGCCGGAGGAAATTATCAAATAACTGTTACAAGTATGAAAGAAGACGGTGTTGGTAATTTATATATATTATTTGAGGAATTAAAGAAAAAATTAGCAAATGAAGGATTATTTGATACTAATATAAAGAAAAAATTACCAAGATTTCCAAAAAAAGTAGGTGTAATAACTGCATCTACTGGAGCTGCTGTTAAAGATATAATTAGTACTATAAATAGAAGATTTCCACTAACTGAAATAGTTTTATTTCCTACATTAGTACAAGGAGAAGGCGCTAAAGAAAATATTGTAAGAATGCTTAAAGCTGCTGATGAAAGCGATGTAGACGTAATAATTTTAGGCCGTGGTGGAGGATCCATTGAAGACTTATGGGCATTTAATGAAGAAATAGTAGCAAGACAAATATATTTAACTAAAAAACCTGTTGTAAGTGCTGTAGGCCATGAAATTGATTATACAATTAGTGACTTTGTTTCTGACCTTCGAGCTCCAACACCAACTGCTGCAGCAGAACTTGTGGTACCTAATCAATTAGAAATAATTAGATATTTAAATGACTATAAAGCTAGAATAGTAAGTGTAATTACTAAAAAATTATCTAGTTATGAAAATGTACTAAATAAATATAAAAATAATTATATATTAAATAATCCAACTAATATGTATATACAAGAAGAACAAAAATTAGATAATTTAATAGAAAAATTGAATAGAAATATAACTTATGATTTAGAAAAAAAGCAAACTAAGTTAGATAACATCAAAACTAAACTAGAATTATTGAATCCTTTAAATATATTAGATAAAGGATATTCTGTAACAATGTGTAATGGCAAGATTATTAAAAATATTGATGATATAAAATCTGGAGATTTAATTACTACTAAAATAAGTAATGGTAATTTTGAAAGTATAGTAAAATGAAAGGAGTATTTATGGAAGAAAAAACATTTGAAGAAGCTTTAGTAAGTTTAGAAGATATAATTAGAGAATTAGAAAAAGGAGAAGTTCCTTTAGATGATATGGTTAAAAAGTATACTGAAGCTATGGAACTAGTTAAATTTTGTTCAGAAAAGTTAAATAATGCAACTAAAACAGTTAATAAAATATTAAATAATGATGGTTCTTTATCTGAATTTAAAACAGAAAATTAGAAATAACTACCAAGTAAATAATTGGTAGCTTTTTTTATATAAAATCGTTAATAATATTATTAGAGGTGCAATATGAAAAAGATATTTATAACTTTAATATTAATTTTAAGCCCTATAACTATATTTGCTTACTCTGAAAAAATTATACCTGGAGGAGAAAATATAGGAATAGAAATTGAAACCAATGGACTTGTTATAGTGGGCTTTTATAAAGTAGAAGGTTCTTACATAGCTGAAGAAAACCTAAAAGTTGGTGACACTATATTAAAAATAGAAAATGTCGATATAAATTCAATAGGAGAAATGACTGATTTAATTGATGAAAATATAAATAATAATGAGGTAAATATTACCATCAAAAGAAATAATAAGTTATTAGATACGAAATTAAAATTAGTTTTAGTTGATGGTGTATACAAAACCGGATTATATGTTAAAGAGAAAGTTACTGGAATTGGTACTATTACTTACATAGATCCATTAACAAATATTTATGGTGCTTTAGGTCATGAAATTGTTATGAATGAAACAAATAATAATGTTGAAGTTAGAAAAGGAACTATTTATCAAAGTTTTGTTCATGGAATAGATAGAAGTGTTAATGGTAGAGTAGGTAGTAAGAATGCTAGTATAGATTATAGTAATAAACTAGGAAATATATTAGAAAATACCAAAATAGGTATATATGGAATAATAGATAAAATTCCCGAAAAAGAAACATTAGATGTTGCTAAGTGGGAAGATATAAAACTTGGAGATGCATATATATTAACTAACACTGGGGGAGATACTATTGATAAATACAAAATAAACATTACTAATTTAAATAAAAATGATATTAAAACTAATAAATCTATTTCATTTGAAGTTATTGATGAAGAACTATTAGAACTAAGTGGTGGCATAGTCCAAGGAATGAGTGGTAGTCCAATTATACAAAATAATAAAATTATAGGTGCTGTTACTCATGTAGTTATAGATGAAGTAACTAAAGGTTATGCTGTATTTATTAGAACTATGTTAGAAGAAGGCGAAAACTAACCTTCTTTTTTGTTTATAAAAAATCACAAACAAGTTATACTTAGAATGATTTTGCAGTGATTTAAAATTACTATTTTGTCTAGACTACTAGCATATCACAAAATTCCAATATATATACATATAAATTTACACAAAATTCCAGCATTTTTCTATATGATTTTTCACATTTTTCCATAACTCATCTAACTTACAAAATAAAATTGAAATAAACTATTATCTAAGATATAATAATACATGAGGTATTAAAATGAAAGATGAAATAATAGAAAGTTTAAGTAAACAACTTAATATAAGTAAAAATAGAATAATTAAAACATTAGAATTATTAGAAAGTGGTGCAACAATCCCTTTTATAGCAAGATATAGAAAAGAAGTAACTGAAAACTTAAATGAAGAAGAAATAAAAGCAATAAGTGATGAATATAAAAGAGGTTTAGCGTTACTTGAAAGAAAAGAATCAGTAATAAATCTAATAGATGAGAAAGGTTTATTAACTGATGAATTAAAATCTAGTATATTAAATGCTTCTAAATTAAGTGAAGTAGAAGATTTATATAGACCTTTTAAAGAAAAGAAAAAAACTAAAGCAAGTGAAGCAATTAAAATGGGTCTTGAACCATTAGCAAAAAAGATTATGAGTTTTCCTACTAAAGGAAGTTTAGAAAACCTTGCTAGTGGATATAATATGGAAGTTTCTTTAGCGTTAGAAAATGCAGGTTATATAATAAGTGAATGGATAAGTGATAATGCTTATTACAGAAAATGGATAAGAAATTATATATATAATAATGCTATTATAAAAACTAAAGTAAAAAAAGATAATAACGATACAGAAAAAACTTATGAAATGTATTATGATTTTAAAGAGAACTTTAAATATCTAAAACATTATAGATGTTTGGCAATAAATCGTGCTGAAAAAGAAAAAATAATAACTGTAAGTTTAGAATATGACGAAGATAAAATTATAGACTATTTAAAATCAAAAATAATTAAAAATAATGATTCTTTTGTAGTTCCTGTTGTAGAAAATGCAATTAAAGATTCATTAAAAAGACTTATTTTACCTAGTATCGAAAGAGAATTAAGAAATGAAAAAACTGAAAAAAGTGAAGAAAAAGCAATTAAAACTTTCCAAAAAAATTTAGAAAATCTATTATTAACTAGACCTATAAAAGGTAGTGTGGTTTTAGGTTTTGATCCAGCATATAGAACTGGATGTAAATTAGCAGTTATAGATGAGCAAGGGAATTTATTAGAAGTTAAAGTTATATATCCAAACGAGCCTAAAAATGATGTTATAGGTAGTACTAAGACACTTAGAGAACTTATTGATAAATACAATATTAAACTAATAGCTATTGGTAATGGAACTGCATCAAGAGAAAGTGAAGCATTTGTAGCTGAAGCAATTAAAGGCTTAGATGTAAAATACTCTTTAGTTAGTGAAGCAGGCGCTAGTATATATTCTGCTAGTAAATTAGCTATAGAAGAATTTCCAGATCTAACAGTAGAAAAAAGAAGTGCAATAAGTATAGGTAGAAGAATACAAGATCCATTATCTGAATTAGTAAAAATTGATGCTAAAAGTATTGGTGTTGGAGAATATCAATATGATGTCAATCAAAAGAATTTAAGTGAAGCTTTAGACTTCTCAGTAATGAAAATAGTAAATCAAGTAGGAGTAAATATAAATACTGCTAGTAGAAGTATTCTTAAATATATAAGTGGTATGAATAAAAAAGCTATTGATGCTATTATGGAATATAAAAATAAAAATAATTTCAAAAGTAGAGATAGTTTATTAAAAGTAAAAGGCATAACTGATAAAATATATGAACAAGCAGTAGGATTTTTAAGAATCCCTAATTCATTAAATCCCTTAGATAATACAGGAATTCATCCAGATAATTACAAAGATGCTAAAATTATATTAGATTATTTACATTTAGATGAAAAAGATATACAAACTGATGAATTCAAGAAAATAATTGAAGAAAGTAATCCTCTAGAAGTTTCTAAAGATACAGGAATAAACATATATTTAGTAACAGATATATTAAAAGAATTAAAAAATCCTGGCCTAGATCCAAGAGATGAATTAGAAGCACCTATATTAAAAAGTGATATATTACATATAGAAGATTTAACTTTAGGAATGGAATTAGAAGGAACAGTTAGAAATGTAACATCTTTTGGTGCTTTCATTGATATTGGTCTTAAAAATGACGCTTTAATACATATATCTAAATTAAGTAAAGATTTTATAAAAGATCCTGGTGAAGTATTAAGTGTAGGAGAAATTATAAAATGTTATGTAGATAAAATTGATTTAGAGAAAAAACAAGTTTCTTTAAGTCTTATAAAGGAGTAAAAAATGGAAGATTATAAAATACCTAAACATGTAGGAATAATACTTGATGGTAATGGAAGATGGGCAAAAGAAAGAGGACTCAAAAGAAGTGAAGGCCATAAAGAAGGTTTTGAAACTCTTAAAACTATATCAAAGTATATATTTAAAAAAGGTGTAAAAGTATTAAGTGTATTTGCTTTTTCTACTGAGAACTTTAAGAGAAGTAATGAAGAAGTTGATTATTTAATGAATTTATTTATTAAAGGATTTAAAAGCTCCATAAAAGAATTTAATGATAATAATATTAAAGTTGTATTTTCTGGAAGAAAAGAACCACTTAAAGATAAAGTATATGAGGCAATGGAAGAATTGAGCTATAAAACTAAAGACAATACAGGGGGTATTCTAAATATATGTTTAAATTATGGAGGACGTGCTGAAATAGTCGATACTACAAAAAAATTAGTAAATGCTGTTTTAAATGGTTTAATTAATGTTGAGGATATAAATGAAGAATTATTTGAGGAAAATCTATATAATAATTTACCTCCAATGGATTTACTAATAAGAACTAGTGGAGAGGTTAGAATATCTAATTTTATGTTATATCAAGCTGCTTATGCAGAAATGTACTTTCCTAAATCATATTTTCCAGATTTCAAAGAAGAAGAATTTGATAAGGCATTAGATGTCTATAATAAAAGAGATAGAAGATTTGGTGGAATAAACGAGAAAAAATAAAATCTACAAATGACCGAATGAAACGTCTACAAATAACCGAATTATTTTTTGATAAATAACCGAATGATATTGAATTAATTTATTATAAATGTTATAATTTATGTAGGAGAAAGTTTTATGAATGAATATAAAAGAAGAATTGCTGACGAATTACTTGTAAAAAAATTAAAAGGTAAGGGTGCCGTATTAATTCAAGGCCCTAAATGGTGTGGAAAAACAACTACAGCTGAACAAATTGCTAATAGTGTTTTATATATGGCTAATCCTGAAGATAAAGAACAAAACATTACACTTGCTGATATAAACCCTAATATTTTATTAAAAGGTGATATACCAAGATTGATAGATGAATGGCAAATAGCGCCTAAACTATGGGATGCTGTAAGATTTGAGGTAGATCATAGAGGAGAAGAAGGACAATTTATTTTAACTGGGTCTGCTGTACCAGCAAATTTAGACGATGTAACTCACACTGGAACTGGTAGATTTTCATGGTTAACTATGAGGCCAATGACTTTATATGAATCTGGAGAATCTAATGGTTCAGTAAGTCTTATGGATTTATTTAATAATTTAAACAATATAAATGGTACTAATTCATTATCATTAGAAGATATTGCATATCTATGCTGTAGAGGTGGATGGCCAAGAAGTATATTTATGGATAAAGATATTGCGTTAGAACAGGCTTTTGATTATTTTGATGCTATAGTAAATTCTGATATTTCAAGAGTTGATGGAATAAATAGAAATCCAGAACGTGCAAAAAATTTAATGAAAAGTTATGCCAGAAATTTAGGTAGTCAAGCATCAAATGAAACATTAAAAAATGATATGATTAATAATGATTCAGTTTCTTTAGATTCTGACACTGTATTATCCTATGTAAATGCATTAAAGAAAATATTTGTAGTTGAGGAAGCCCCAGCTTGGAATCCAAATTTAAGAAGTAAAACAGCTATTAGAACATCAGATACAAGATATTTTATTGATCCATCTATAGCTGTTGCGTCTTTAGGACTTGGTCCAAATGATTTAATAAATGATTTAAATACTTTTGGTTTAATATTTGAAACATTATGCATAAGAGATTTAAGAGTATATGCCGAAAGTAATAATGGTAGCTTATATCATTATAGAGATGCTTCAGATTTAGAATGCGATGCTGTGATTCACTTAAGAAATGGCGCTTATGGATTAGTTGAAATTAAACTTGGAGGAGACAAA
>CAMENK010000010.1 GCA_945928335.1 uncultured Bacillota bacterium | reverse complement strand
TACTCCACGATCATCTAGAGGTATATCATTTATATCCATTTTGACATCATCACTTAAATATTTTAAAACAGTAGGATCATCGTGTCCAAGAATATCTAGTTTTAATACATTTTCCTCAATATCATGGAACTCAAAGTGTGTTGTATACCAAGCAGCTTCTGTATTTTCAGCAGGATATTGATAAGGTGTAAAATCAAATACATCTTTATAATCTGGTATAACTATAATTCCACCTGGATGTTGTCCACTAGTACGTTTTACACCTGTTATACCTTGTGCTAATCTTTCTATCTCAGGCCTTCTCATAGTTATCCCTTTTTCTTCAGCATAAATTTTTACAAATCCATATGCAGTTTTTTCAGCAATTGTAGATACAGTACCAGCACGATATACATTCATATCACCAAATAATACTTTAGTATAATTATGTGCTTCAGCTTGATATTCACCACTAAAGTTAAGGTCTATATCTGGAGTTTTATCTGCATTAAATCCTAAGAAAGTTTCAAATGGTATGTCTTGTCCCTGTCTTTTCATAAGAGTTCCACATTCACAAGTTCTTTCAGGCATATCAAATCCACTACCATATTTCAAATTAAGGGGTTCTCCATCTAATTCAAAAATGCTCTTTTGGCAATTAGGACATACATAATGAGGTGGTAAAGGGTTAACTTCAGTTATTCCACAGAATGTAGCAACTAAACTTGAACCAACACTACCACGCGAACCAACTATATATCCATGTGCATTAGAATTTTCTACCAAACGCTGAGCGATTAAATATATAACATCATATCCACCATTTATAATACCTGAAAGTTCCTTATCCAATCTAGTTGCAATAATTTCAGGAAGTTCTTCACCATAAATCCTATGAGCATTTCCATAAACAGTATCTTTAATAATTTGAACTGAATTTTCCATTCTTGGTGGATTTAATCCAGGTTTTACTACTTCTACAGTGCCAAACATATCAGCAACTTTATTAGAATTAGTTACAACTATTTCATATGCTTTTTCTTCTCCAAGAAATTCAAATTCTTTTAACATCTCTTCAGTTGTCATCAAATAAGCATTAGGTATAGTTTTAATATTAGGCTTATATAAAGGATGAAAACCTCCACCAGGTTGTTTTTGAGTTACTAATATCTCTCTATAAATATTATCCTCCGGATCTAAAGTATGCACGTCTCCAGTTGCAACAACCATTTTCCCTACTTTATCAGCAGACCTAATTATTTTATTAACTATATTATATATATCAGCTTTACTTGTCACTTCTCCACTTTCAACTAAATAATCCATTATAGAAGGAGGATTTATTTCTATAAAGTCATAAAATTTCATTAAATTCATCAATTCTTCTTCTGTATTTCTTTTAGCTGCTTCAAATATTTCTCCATTAACACAACCAGAACCTATAATAAGTCCTTCTCTATGACTAGTTAATAAACTTTTAGGAGTACGTGGAGTTTTATAAAAATATTTAGTATTTGCATAACTTATAATTTGAAACATATTTCTTAATCCAGTATTATTTATAGCATAAACTGTTACATGATAAGGTCTATTCATTTTATAAGCAAGTTCAGGATCAACTAATTTCTTTAAATCACTTATTGTCTTAAATGAACTACTCATTGACTTTAACATTTTATCAAATACTAAAGCAGTCCCTTCAGCATCATAATCAGCACGATGGTGTTTATCCTCTTCAAAATGTACATTATATCTTTTAACTAAAGCACTTAAACTATGTTTAGTTGAATCAGGATTTTGCACTTTACTAATTTCCATAGTATCTAAAACTACATTATCAAAACTACCCAAATTATATTTCTGATATGCACTTTCCATAAATGATATATCAAATCTAGCATTTTGGGCAACCATTGGTGCATCTCCAATCCATTCTTTAAATCTTCTAACTACTGTTTCTTCATCATCTTTTCCTTCAAGCATTTCATCAGTAATATTTGTAAATGTCGTTGTCCATTCTTTAAGTTTAAAGCCTGGATTTATTAATTCATCAAACCTATCAGTAATAGTACCATTCTTAATCTTAACAGCGCCTATTTCAATCATTTGGTCTCCTGCAGTAGCATTAAATCCAGTCGTTTCAGTATCAAATACTACATATTCAGAATCCATTAAACTTTTATCAGAATCTCTATTTATAATGAGTACCTCATCATCAACTACGAATAATTCTACTCCAAAATATACTTCTAAATCTTCTTTAGCCCTGTAGACTTTAGGAAAACACTGTATACCATTTTTATCTGTTATACCAATTCCTCTCATACCCAAACTTTTTACTTTTTTCAATAATTTCTTAGGGTCAATTAAGCCATCCATTTGACTCATAGTTGTATGACAATGCAATTCTACTCTTTTCACTGGAGCATCATCATGTCTTTTAACAGTTTCCCTATTAAAAGTCTCAATATCTCTTATATTTAAAACTAAATCTCCTAAATATGTATCATGTTTAACATATCCTTTAATTCTATACCAAGAGCCTTCAACAATTCTTTTAGATAAGTTTTTAACTACATCTTTGTCCTTAGTAAATATCTTAGCATAAATACTATCAGTATAATCACTAATCTTATAAGAAATAATATTATAGCCACTTGCTGTTTCTTTAATTTCACTACCAAAGACAAATACTTCTACCACAACATCATTCATCTCAGCAATTATATTTTTAAGTTCAATAGCTTTACCTTTAATAGGATTCCCCATAATAATAGGACTTTCCTTCTTCTCTATAACTTCTACTATGTCTTCTTGCTTGATCATTTCTTGAACTTCAGCACTTTTAGTTTCATTTATTTCTCCAATAATACTTATCTCTAAAAATCCCATATTTAATAAAAACTCTCTCATTTTAGCTTTTACTTCTTCTATCTTCTTAAGTTCAGTTATATTAGAAACCTCTATTTTAATATTTTTATCTTCTATTAAAATATCTTCATCTTTTATACTCTTAAGTGTAGGACACTTCTCTTGATATTTATTAAATATAAATAAAGTATATTCTTTTAATTTATCATAGTCATCATGTTTCCAAACAAAATATACTTTTTTAACTATAGGAAGTTTACTAGATTTTTCACACAATAAATCAAACAATGATGAATCTATCATCTTATCTATACTTATATATAATGTCCAAATACTATTATAATTATCTACTACTACATTTTCTAATTTAGCACCTTCAAACTTAGTATATAACTCTTTATTTAAATTTATTTTATCAAAAAATCTTTCTAACTTACTATCCATTATAAACACCTTTCTACACATAATTTATTATAACAAGTTTAATTACTCCAAACAAGACAAACAAATAAACTTTAATAAATGAAACATTTTAAATACCATACTAAACTTAAAACGGTAATATAAAACTATATTTTTTCATATAAACATTCACTCTCGTAAAGCAATATGTAAACAATATATTTTACGAATATATAAATTAAATAAATTTGATAAAATCAATAATAGAAATGAGGGATAAAACATGGAAATAAGTACACTAATTATAATTATAATTATAATAACTTTAATTGCATTAATACCTGGATTATATTTTAATAAACAAAGTAAAAAAATAGAAGATAAAATAAACAAAGAAGAAAGCAATAACACAAATATAAATGAAAATATGTATAAAATACAACTAGAAATAACAAAAATGAGAAAATTATTTTCAACATTTTTAGTATTAATATTAATTCCAATTTTTTTAAAATTGTTCTTTTTAATAACAGCAACAAGCAAAATAATAGAAATATTAAATAAATAAATTGCAACAATAGCATTACTATAATAAAAATTAACCATTTTAAATGGTTAATCTTCTACTAAAACCACCAGTCATACTATTTTTTATTTTAGTTAGTCTAAAATCTCTATCAAATAATATTTCTCCACATTCTAACTTTTCATTATAATATGTAGGTCTATTAAAGTCATATGAACTAGATTTATTAATAACTACTGGAATATCAGTTATTATAGAATTATCTAATTCATTATAACATACAACTGTTAAAATATATTCTCCTTCACTACCTAAATTTAAAAGAACTCCTTCTACTTCTTCCAAACTAGATAAATAATTTAATGTTTCTTTTAAATTATTATTTATTACTACACTTCTCATAATACTACCTTCCAATAAAATTCTAATACGTTTTTAACTTTTTATCAATTATTTTTCTTACATTTTATTTGTTTTATCTTCTTTTTCATTAAAATTTTGATTATTTTCTTCCATTATTATAATTCTACAATTCTAAGAAAAATATTTCTAACGCTTTCTCTTTATCCATTATCCCTGTTTTAATTTGATAATCAGTTTCTGCTAATTTTTGTATTATATTTTTTAATTCTTTTTTACTTAAATTATTAGAATTTTGAATAGCTAATTGAACCCTATAAGGATGTTCTTTTAACTTAGATGCAATATCTTTAAAACTTAATCCATCATTATAAAGAACTTTAGCTTGATACATAAGTCTAAATTGGTTAGCTAACATAGTTAAAATCATTATTGGTTCTTCCTTATTATTTAGTAATTCTTTATATAAATAAAATATCTTTTCTTTATCCCTTTTTACTACAGCATCTACTAATTTAAAAATAGTATTATCTTCATATCTAGTAATAACTTTTTTAACATCTTCAAGTTCTATAGTCTTATCATTAAGCTTATATAAATATAATTTATCTAATTCACTATCAATAACTTTTGTATTAGAAGATAATCTACTTACAATTTCATTTATGCTTAAACTATCTATTTTAAATTCTAAACTTTCAAAATAATTTTTAATATAAGAATCTAAATTTTTTTCATCTAACAATTTAAACTCTTTAACTATAGCAACAGATTTAATAGTTTTGACTAATTTTTTTCTTTCATCTAATTTATCAGTTACAATTTTAAATACTAAAATAACATCTTTATTAGGATTATCTAAATATTTACCCATTAAATCACTTTCTAAGGTATCTTTTCCAGTTAAAAAAGTACAATCATTTAAAATAACCATTTTTTTATTGCCAAATAAATCAGTATAACTACATTCTTCTACAACATCTTCAATAGAAGTATCCTTATAATTATAAACTACTTTTGTATCAATATTATTATCTTTTACTAACTTATCTATATATTTTTCTATATCACTTTCAAATTCTCCATATAAAAGATAAACCATATTACCTCCTTTAAATTAAAAACTAGATTAAATCTAGTTTATATTTATTATTCTAACATTTTCATCTAATAAGAAATTAGGATTTTGAACTTTAATAGTATTATTTATTATAAAATTTGTTCCCATTACTTTAATATGTTCAAGTAAATCTTTAAGATTAGAATTCTTTTTCAACTTAATTACTCTAATTTTATTATCATGTATTAAAGTAAGATAAATAAAATCTCTACAATTCTTATTTTTAAGATCATTATATATATCTATGACATCATATAAACTTAAACTATCATTCTTAGTATTTTTAAAAGAGACTTTAATATTAGGATATGTTCCTAAATATGTAAATAAAGTTTGATAACTGCCTAAGTCTCTTTTATTCATAAGAATATTTATATTAATATCTTTATAAGCATTATCTAAAATATTAAGAGTTTCTAATATTATAGATATATTATCCTTTAAAATATAATTATCTCTTAAATCAAATTTATTATTAAATTCTATATTAACATTTAACTCTTTCCCCTTAAAAAACTTATTTGTTTTTTCTATAACAATTGAAGAATCTAAACTATATAAATCTTTAACAGAAATTTTCTTTTTTTCTACACTATCTTTAAAATCATTTTCAACAATAAGGGTCTTTTTAACTCCACCAAAGCCAAATATTTCAGTAAGTCCAATAGCTTTTCCACTTACTGGACTATAAGTATTATCAGTTATTAAATCATCTTTAAAAACACACCCATTGCTTCTTAAGTTTAACTTTTCTTTAGATATATAAGGTATGTAAATATAATCACTTGTTAAAAATGTATCTATTTCTAATTCCTTCATATCATAATTATAACAAATATTTGTGAATTTTAAAATACTAAATAAGTATTATTTGTTAGGTTTAAATGTTAATGATAGCTGTTCCTCAAAAATCTTTCCTTTATGAACATATATTTTTTTATTTCTTTTAATCTCATTTAACATTTCAATAATACCTGTATTTTTATCTAAACTTCTTTCAACAGAAGTAACAAATTCATCACCCTTTTTTAAACTTCCTTGACTATAATATATTTTAGCTAATAATAATTTAACTATTTTAATATCTAAATCATTTAAACCTAAATTATAGCAAGCAGTTTCAACATCTAGTTTTGTTTCATAAATATATGAAATAATTTTATGCAATTCCTTAGTACCAATAGACTTTTTACTTTCAAGCTTACTATAATTTATATTGTGTTTTAAATCTCTAATAATTTTAGTATAATCATATCTTTTAACATCTTGTTCTTCAGGTAAAGTTTGTGATAATAACGTTGCATAAGTCAAATAATCAATAGCTTCAAGATTATTTCCAACTTTAATATAATTTAACCCAAGTTTAGCAAAAACAGAAGGTCTCCACTGTCCAAATTCTATCATTTCTTTACATAGATTAATACATTCAGAATAGTTTTCTTTTTTATAATACTCATTTAATTCTATATATTTTTTATTAAAATCATAAAAAATTCTTTCTTTTCTCTTATATATTAAGGCAATTCTTTTCTTATTTTTATCATTAACCACTGAATATGAAATATTAGGAAATCTTTCTTTTAATACTTTAATATATACATTAATTTGATATTCATCCATACTATCTAATAAAATAATACCTTTTTTACTTAATAACAATTCACATTTACTCTTAATATATTGATATTCTTCTTCACAATAGTTCGGAATATTATCTATTCTATTACTATATCTGTCTAATAAAGTTTCTAAACTTGATATAAAAAGACAATTCTTTCCAACTGTTTTAGCCCTTCTAATTATATCTAAATATATAAGAGCTTTATCATATCTATTTGAAGATAATGATGTATAAAATAAAGATATATACGTACTTATCTTAAACAAATATGTACTAGTATTTAGTTTTTTTAATTCTTCTATTATTAAATCAAATGAATTATTATTCAACCTACATATTTTAATTAAATTAATTATTAAAAATTCATAATTAGATTTATTTATCAAACTTAAATATTTTTTTATTATTTTTAAAGCGACAACTAAATCCAAATTTGATAATGACTTCTGAATATCATCTAATAATGCACCTGAATCTTGATAGATCATTTTAATGCACCACACTTTCTTTTTAGCATTAACTCATTACTTTCAACTAGATCTTCCTGATCAAAATGATCAGATAAAATTGTAGGAAAAATTGTTAAAATATTATTCGTTCCAATAAATGTAGAAATTTCTACATCACTAGTAAGCACTCCATTTTTATAACCAATCGGTGTATCTAATCTAAATTTATAGATATCTGAAATATCTAAATGAATTGGATTAATTCCTTTAATCATTTTCTTAACTTTGTCTACTAATTCTTCTAAATTAATATCTGCCAAAAACATAGTTTGATCCTTATTATCATAACAATGTTTTCTAATATGAAATAATAATAATTCATCTGATGTATCAAAAATTCTTTTTAACATATAAAAATTATTTTCTTCAATATCTTTTTTGCTAATAAGTTTCAAAACATATTTTAGATATATTTCAATTACATTATAATGATTTTTCAAATAAAGTTTAGTTAATTTATTTTTATCAATTTTTTTAAAATATTTATAAGCACCTTCATAATTTTTCAAATATATATATAAACAAGTTAAAGAAAAAAGTGCATTTATATTAAAATCAACATTTAATTCTAATGTTTCTAATATCTGCTTAGTTATTTTATAATTTCCAGTTTGAAAATAAACTTTTGATAATCCTAAAAGCCCGTCCAATTGTGTATTGCATTGTTCTAAACAATTTAAATAAGCATTTTTGCTTTTGCTTAAATTAAATTCAGACAAATCCAATAACCCAGAAGCAAGATAAAAATAATAACTATCTATTAAGCTATTTTCTAATATTTCTCTTGCCTTAGCATAATTGGATTGTTTTATTTCAATTAAAAACAACTTATATAATGACTTAGTCTTTAACTCAGGATCATTTAAAGATAATTCAAAACATTCTCTAGCTCTCAAATAATTTCCTTTATTATAATTACTTATACCATTCAAATAAACTTGTTTATAATTCATATTTACACCTCTGAAAATAATGATTGATATTTTAACATAAAATGTATAAATAATAAATAGGTATTTTTTATACCTATTTATAAAAATTTAATAAATATTCTAAAGTCCTCTTAGCAACATCTTTAGGCAAAATAGTTTCTAAATCTTCTAAAGATGCTTCTTTAATCTTTTTTAAACTACCATATTTCTTAAGTAATTCTTTCTTTCTGGTAGGTCCTATACCTTCAATTTCATCGAGTACACTAGAAATACTTCCCTTACTTCTTATTTGTCTATGATAATTTATTGTAAATCTATGTACTTCATCACTTATTCTAGTTAACAAATAGAAGACATTACTTTTTTTATCAATTTTATAGCTATTTAAAGTATCCCCATCAATTAACTCACTAAGTGTATGTTTATCATCTTTCATAAGACCACATACTTTTATTTTTAAATTTAATTCATTTAAAACACCTTTACATGCATTTATTTGATTTATTCCACCATCAACTAATATTAAATCAGGTTTTCTTAAGTTATTCATTAGAACTTTTTGATATCTTCTATAAACAACTTCTCTCATGGAACCAACATCGTCATTCTGTTCTTTAGATATCTTAAATTTTCTATAATCTTTTGTACTAGGAATTCCATCAATAAAAGTCACCATTCCACTCACAGTAAAAGATCCAAATAAATTAGAATTATCAAATGCTTCTATAATACTTAAATTTTCTACACCAAGAATATTACCAAGTTCATGAGAAGCATCAAAACTCTTTTCATTCTTTCTATATTCCATTTCAATATTATTTTCTAAATTTATTTTAGCATTAGTACTAGCTAAATCGAATAAGTGTTTTTTCTTTCCTTTTTCAGTACAAATGACCTTTGCATCTAATAAACTATTCAATAATTCAATATCTAATTCTTTAGGAACAATAATTTCTTTAGGCTGTATATTCTTTTTTTGATAAAAATTAACTATATAATATTCTAAAGTTTCTTTAATATCATCTATTAAAGGAAATATATTTTTCTTATTTCCAACAAGTTTACCATTTCTTAAAAAGAATACAACAATACTAATATAACCATTCTCGTAATAATAATTAAAAATATCTCTATTTATCCCATCATTTAATTCTACTTTTTGTTTTTCAAATACCACTTTAATATAGTCTAATTCCTTCTTCAATTCTAATGCTACTTCAAAATTAAGATTATCAGAATTAACTTTAATTTTTTCATTTATTTTATTTATTAAAATATCATCATGACCATTAAGAATAGATATTATCTCATTTCTTAATTCAGAAGTGTCTAAATCTTTATGTATACAGTATCCTAAACACTCTCCAATATGATAATAAAGACATTCCTTTTTTGGAGTCTTATCACATTTCTTTAATGGATATAATCGATTTATTAAATTAACTATTCTTCTTGCAGCACCTACATTTGGATAAGGGCCAAATAACATTTTGTTTCTTTTATTTATATTTATTTCTCTTTTAACTGTTAATGTTGGATATTTATCATTCTTAAATTCAATATATGGATAACTCTTATCATCTTTTAAAAGAATATTATATTTTGGATCATATTTTTTTATTAAATTTAATTCTAATATAAAAGCTTCAAGTTCACTAGAAGTAACTATATAATCAAAATCAACTATTTCACTTACAAGTTTCTTAGTCTTACCAGTAACTCTACCATTAAAATAACTTTTAAGTCTATTTTTTAGTTTTTTAGCTTTACCTACATAAATAACTACTCCATCTTTATTTTTCATTAAATAACATCCAGGTAACATAGGCACTAACGACAATTTTTCTTTAATCATAAATATCACATCCATTTATATTTTAACAAATTTAGATATTTTTTTACATAAAAATATTACATAAGATTTCTCATGTAATATTTTAAATTAATTTTCTTCATTTATTTTTTCTATGATATCTTCTATTCTTTTTCCATATTCTATAGATTCATCATAAACAAACCTAATTTCAGGAATATGTCTAATATTAAGTTTAGGCGCTAAGGCTGTTCTAAAATAGCCACTAGCATTATTTAAATCTTTTAATATTTTATCTCTTCTGTCATCTTCTAAAGTTGTAAAATATACTTTAGCGCTTGATAAATCATTTGTAACAGTTGCATAAGTTAAAGTAACATATTTAAAATCTTCATCTTTAGCATCAGTAAGAAGTATCATACTTAATTCTTTAAGTAAATCTGAAGCTACTCTTTCTCCCTTTAATTTCATTATCTCTTCACTTCTTTCATTTCGTATGTTTCTAAAATATCTCCAACTTTGATATCAATAAAGTTTTCAAGAGTTATTCCACAATCAAATCCATTTTTAACTTCTTTTACTTGATCTTTTTCTCTTTGCAAACTAGCTATTTTTCCATTATAGATAATAACACCATCACGAATCAATCTTACTAAACTATTATTTTTAACAACACCACTAGTAACATGACTACCTGCAATTATGCCAACTTTAGAGAATTTAAATAGTTGTCTTACTTCAGCATTACCAATAATTACTTCTTCATATTCAGGATCTAACATACCTTTCATTGCAGCTTCTATTTCTTCTACTACTTTATATATAATATTATAAAGTCTAATATCAACATTATAATTTTTAGCAGCTTCTTTAGTTTTTGAACTTGGAACAACATTAAATCCAATAATTATTGCATTTGAAGCACTAGCAAGAACTACATCACTTTCAGTTATTGTTCCAACTCCACTTCTAATTACAGATATTTTTACACCTTCAACTTCTATCTTCTCTAATGCATTTTTAACAGCTTCTTCACTACCTTTAACATCGGCTTTTAAAACAATATTTATTTCTTTATGACCTTCTTTAATAGATTCAAATAAATCATCTAAACTAACCGCTTTTTTAGCATATTTCTTTTCTTTAACCAAATTAGCACGTTTAGAAGCCACCATTCTAGCTTCTTTTTCATTTTCAAAAGCCATAAACTTATCGCCCGCTACTGGAACTTCATTTAAACCAGTAATTTCAACTGGTGTACTAGGTAAAGCATTAGTTAAATCTATTCCATTACTATTTTTTAATGTTCTAACTTTTCCAAAAGATGAACCTACTACTATAGGATCTCCTAGTCTTAATGTTCCATTATTTATTAAAAGGGTAGCTACTGGTCCTTTATTCTTATCAAGTTTAGCTTCAATAACAGTACCAACAGCATATCTATTTGGATTAGCTTTTAACTCTTCCATTTCAGCAAGCGCTATTATATTTTCTAAAAGTAAATCAACATTTTCACCGGTATGAGCAGATAACTTAACAAATATAGTATCTCCTCCCCATTCTTCAGGAGTAAGTCCATATTCACTCATTTCACTCATTATTTTATCTATATTTCCTATACCTTTATCTATCTTATTTATAGCAACAATTATAGGAACACCTGCACTTTTAGCATGGTCAATTGCTTCTTTAGTTTGAGGCATAACACCATCATCAGCAGCAACAATAATAACAACTATATCTGTAATCTTAGCACCACGCGCTCTCATTTCAGTAAATGCAGCATGTCCAGGTGTATCAATAAATGTAATTAAATTTCCTTTAATTTCAACTTGATAAGCACCTATATGTTGTGTAATTCCACCTGCTTCTCCACTTACTACATGACTATGTCTAATATAGTCAAGTAAACTAGTTTTACCATGGTCAACATGTCCCATAATTGTAACTACTGGAGGTCTAGGTAATAAATCTTCTTCAGCATCAATAATTTCATATTCTTCGAAATTACTAATATCTTTTGCTTCTTCATGTTTTAATTCTTTATTATATTCTAAACATACAACTTCAGCATCTTCAAAAGTAATAGCTTGATTTATATTAAGAATTAAACCCATTCCAAACATTTTTTTAATTAATTCTTCATCTTTAACATTTAATTTTTCTGCTAAATTTCTTACAGTCATACCTTCGCTATAAAGTACAACATTCTCTAAATCTTCATCCTTATTAGTTTGTAATTTTGTCTTATGTTTATAAATATTTTTCTTTTCTTTTTTAAATTCTTCATTCTTATTAGAATCTTTTTTCTTTAATTTTACTCTTTTAGTTTTTTCTAAATCTAAATCTTCATCAATCAAACTATTAGCCCTGTCTTCTAAAGAGAATTTATCTTCTAATTCTTCACTTAATAAGTTTTCTTCATCGGTTTCATCTTCATTAGTAGTTGCCATATCTCCAATTATATTATCTAACATAATAATATCATCATCTTCTAAATAATCATCTTCACTACTAACATTTATTCCTAAACTTATACACTTATCCAAAAGACTTTTAACACTTACTTTTACATCTAATGCATAATCTTTTACAGTCATATAATGCACCTTCTTTCTAATTTATTTTATTTAATAATTCCTCATATATTTCATCACTTATTTTAACTTCCAAATGTTTTTCTAAAATTTTACTACTTTTAGCCTTTTCAATAACATTTTTATCTTTTTTTAAATAAGCACCTCTTCCATTAGCTTTTAGTGTATCATCCACTATAACTTCACCAGATGGAGTTCTTACTACTCTTAAAAGATCTTTTTTTTCACATTTTTCCTTTGTTACAACACACGTTCTCATTGGTATTTTTTTTGTTTTCATAATACCTCCACTATTTATTAATTTCTTTATTTATATCTTCTAGAGTTTTAATATTTAATTTATATCTAGTTAATTTACTAGCTAATTTAATATTTATTCCTTTTTTACCTATAGCTAAACTTAAATTTTCAGCATCAGTTATAACTAATGCTTCTTTCTTTTTCTCATCTTGAATAGTAACATTTAAATTTTTAGCTGGACTTAAAGCATTAGCAATAAATACTTCAGGATTTTCATCATATAAAACTAAATCTACTTTTTCTCCATTTAAAGCAGAGATTATATTTGCAATACGAGTTCCTCTTTCACCAATACAACTACCTATTGCATCTACATTAGGATTAGTACTAGATATAGCAACTTTACTTCTAACACCTGCTTCACGAGCTACTCCATGCATTATTAAAATACCATCAGCGAACTCTGGAATTTCATTTTCAAATAATCTTTTAACAAAGCCATAATGTTTACGACTAAGTCTTATAGAAGGCCCTTTAGTAGTTTCTTCAACACTTACTATATATACTTTAACACTGTCCCCCATTTTAAGTGTCTCCCCAGGTATAAGATCATTTTTAGGAAGTATTCCCCTTGCTTTACCTAAATCAACATAATAATTTCTATTATCTTCCATTGCTAAGAAGCCGATCATCATTTCATCTTGTTTGTCTCTAAATTCATCCATAATTTGATTTCTTTCAACTTCTCTTATTTTTTGTAAAACCACTTGTTTAGCAACACTTATAGCAACGCGTCCAAAGTCTTCAAAATTAACCTCATTTTCTATAATATCTCCTACTTTATAATCTTTATTAATCTCTTGAGCTTCTTCTAAACTCAACTCAGTATCCTCATTTTCTACTTCATCAACAACAGTCATCCTTCTAAATAATTTAATCATTCCATTTTCAGTATTAAATTCTGCACGAATGTCTGCATC
>CAMENK010000009.1 GCA_945928335.1 uncultured Bacillota bacterium | reverse complement strand
TAATTAATGCAAATATTAAAACTATACATGGATATGTTAATGCATTTATAAGTTGTTTTCTTGTTGCTTCTTTTTCTTCATAATAAGTACTCATTTCATCTAATGTAGATTCCAAGTCGCCAATAAGTTCTGCTGCTTTTACCATGTTTATTAGTAAAGGTGGAAAAACATTTCCTTGTTTTTTTAGTGCTTCACTAAAACTCTCCCCCATTGATAATTCATATATTACTGAATCATATACTTTTTTATATTTTTTTCTTTTGTCTTGTTCAGCTAATATTTTAACTGCATCTGTAAGTGGTATACCACTTTTTATATATGTAGATAATTGTGCTAGCCAAAATATTAAATCCTTATTTTTCATTGGCTTTTCTAAGTATCTATTTTCATTATGCATTAAGTTTATCCATTTATTGGTTTTTATTTCATATACTTCATAACCTGCATCAAGCAAGTATGAGTGAACATCTAATTTTGAAAGTGCTGCAAAATAACCCTTTATTAGTTTTCCTTCAGAATTTCTTGCCAAATATTCATATGTTTGTTTTTTTTCAGAACGTTCTGCATCTGCACCAGTTTTATCAATTAATAATATTTCTAATTCTCTTTCTTTTTTATTTCTGTAATGTTTAACAACTGATATGTTATTCCACTTATCAACAAAGTAATCTTTTATCTTATTAGGAGTATGTTTTAAAAAATACATAAATCTTTCATTTGTATTTTTAGTCTTTTTAGTAAGATTACTAAAGAAATTACTTAACGAATTAATAATAAAATAAGGTATTTCATAAAAAATAACTTTAAGTATTGTATATATACCTTTAAATATTGCAACTATCAAAGCATATATTTCTGTTACTATTATTTTTAAAAAATAATTATAAACAACATATCCTAATTTATAAGTAAATTTTCCAATGTACTCAAAAGCATATACAAATGCATAAATAATATAACTAAATAATGTAATTAGCCTAGTAAATATAAAGTCTAATGATTTTATAATACCTAAACCAAAAAATTTTAAAGTTTTATATATTTCATTGATAATTATTTTTAATATTTTTAATATTATAGAGAGTACATTACTTTTTTTATTATTAGTTTTCTTTTTCTTAGTCACTTTTGTACCTCCTCTATTCTTTTCTATTATTAAGTATAACATATATTTTTAAAATATAAAATAAAAGATTATAATTTTAATCATAATCTTTTGTATATTTCTTGTAAACTTCATTTAGTTCAGTATCTTTAATTTCCATTTTTGCTTCTTCTCTCATAAATATCATAGATTTTTCATATACATTTTCATTTTCTTTTGCATATTTATTTTTTAATACTTCTAATATTCTTTCTTTTACTTCATCATATTCAGGAGTTTCTAATGTTTCCACTCTATAAATTATATGATATCCATAGTTTGTTTTTACTAAAGATGTTGAATATTTTCCATCCTTTAATTTAATTGCTGTTGTCTTAAATTCATCTTCTAAATTAGAATCAAAGTCAACTTTGAATGCTTCATTTATTATTTCATCTTCATATCCTTCTTTTAAATCTTCCCAATCTTCTCCATCGTCTAATCTATCCAATATTTCTTGAGCTTTTTCTTTAGCATCTTCATCTGTAACATCATTTGAAATTTTAACTAGTATATGTTCTATATTAAATGGAGCAAAAACTTCTTCATCATAATAATCTTCTATTTCTTCTTCTGATATTTGTTTTGTTAAATATTCATCATAATATTTTTTTCTTAAATGATCT
The DNA here is from genome assembly GCA_945928335.1 of uncultured Bacillota bacterium. Classification (GTDB taxonomy): domain Bacteria; phylum Bacillota_I; class Bacilli_A; order RF39; family UBA660; genus CAKOLN01. The sequence goes on along the minus strand of CAMENK010000009.1, from coordinate 12,602 downwards.
AATTCTAAATATTTTTTAAATTCATTAAGATTAGCAAATCCATTATTCTCTAAAAATTCTTCTTCACTTATATTATGGTTTTCTTCATAATATCTGATATAATTATCTGCACGATTTTCTATTTCTTCATTATCTTCTTCTGTTAATTCATACATATCATATAAAATATTTGAGTCAACTATATCAAGTAATTCATATATAGCATATTTTTCTTTAAGTTTAGTATACATAGCATCAGCAGTAATGTTTTTATCCCCAATCTTAATTGCAACTTCCTCTCCATTTTCTAGTTTAGCTATTCTATCAGGATAAAATAATAACATTAATAGTACTCCTAATATAAAAGAACTAAGCATTTTAAGTAATTCGTCCTTATTAACTTTTGATATTTTTTCTTTTAAATTTTTCATATTCTCCTCTTCTTTCTAGTTTTAATTTTACTATTATTTTACATTTGATTCAACATTTATTTAACTTTTCACCAAAGTTTCATTTTTAATATTTTCACTTACTGGACTATAACTATATCTATGATATTTACATGGTCCATATTTTTTTATAGCTTCTATATGTTTTTTTGTTCCATATCCTTTATTATTTTTTAAGTCATACATAGGATATTCTATATCAATTGCTTCAATCATTCTATCTCTAGTTACTTTAGCAATTATACTGGCTGCAGCAATTGATTCACTTTTAGCATCGCCTTTAATAATAGACATACTTGGAATATCAATATCCAATTTCATTGCATCTATTAAAACATATTCTGGTTTTACATCTAAATTATCAATAGCCATTTTCATTGCTACTTTAGTAGCTTCATATATATTTATTTTATCTATTTCTTTCTCATCTACTATTCCTATTCCTATGCTAATAGCGTCGTTCATAATTATATCGTATATTTTTTCTCTTTTCTTTTCACTAAGTGTTTTGGAATCTTTTATATCTGGATGATAATATCCTTTAGGTAATATTACTGCTGCAGTTACAACAGGGCCAAGTAAAGGACCACGGCCAACTTCATCTATTCCACAAATTAGTTCTATGCCTTTTTCATATAATTCGTTTTCGTATTCTAGCATTTTTATACCTTCTTTATTTCATTAAATATTTTTTTATAAATACTTTCCTCATCTAATTCTAACATTTTTAGTAATTCTTTTCTAGTTCCTTGACAAATAAAATCATCTTTTATTCCATATATTATTATTTCTTTATTTGTTTTAGTTTTTAAATAACTTCCTAGAGACCCTATTATCATGCTTTCTTCATATACAAATATCTTTTTATTTTTATTTAATATTTTATTAAAGTATTCTTCATCAATTGGCTTTTGAAATCTAGCATTTACTAATTCTAAATTAATATTATTTTCTTTTAATCTATTTATAATGTTAATTGATTCATTCAAAAAATCTCCATAAGTTATTAAAGTACCATCATTTCCTTCAGTTATTTGTTCCCATGAACCTATTTTAAACTCTTTTATATTAGTTAATGTTTCATTATGAATTATCTTATTTCTAGAATACCTTATACAAAATGGATAATTATTTTTTATAGATGTTTTTAATAAATTCACTGCTTCTAATTCATCTCTTGGAGTAGAAATAATTAGATTAGGTATTGGTAAAAGAAATGTTAAATCAAATACTCCTTGATGAGTTTCACCATCACTTCCTACTATACCACATCTATCAATACAAATAATAACATGTGATTTCATTCTAGCAATGTCATGTAATACTTGATCATATCCTCTTTGCAAAAAAGAAGAATATATAAATACAATTGGTATTTTCTTTTCTAAAGATAATCCATTAGCTAGTACTAAGGCATGTTCTTCTGCTATTCCTACATCTATGAAATTTTTGGGATACATTTTGCTAAATTTAATTAATTTACTTCCATTAGCCATCGCAGGTGTTATAGCAATTATATTTTTATCCATAAGTTTAATTAAACTTTCACTTATTACTTCACTCCAACTCATTACTTTATTATCTGAATTTGGCAATATTCCTACTTCAGGTTCAAACTTACTTACTCCATGATATATACCTTCAGTATCTTCTTCTGCAAATTTATACCCTTTACCTTTTTTAGTTATAACATGAATTAAAACTGGTTTTTTAGATTTTTTGGCTAAATTTAAATATTGTTCGAGTTCATCAAAATCATGACCATTTATTGGACCATAATAGTCTATTCCCAATTCTTCAAATATAAATCCTTCTTTCATATATAGTTTTTTAAAACTTTCTTTAATATTTCTTATAATATTAGATAGTTTATTTCCAATGTAAGGTATTTTATTTAATATTTTTTTTGTATTATTTTTAGCATTTAAATATCCTTTTTTATTTCTTAAACTATCTAAATGATTATGCAAAGCACCTACATTTTTAGATATACTCATATTATTATCATTAAGTATTATAATAAGTTTAGTTTTTGTACTGCCTATTTGATTTAATGCTTCATAAGCAAGTCCATTACTAATTGAAGCATCTCCTATTACAGCTATTATATTATTTTTCTTTTTATTCATATCTCTTGCTAAAGCCATACCTAAAGCCGCGCTTAGACTTGTACTAGAATGTCCAGCTTCATATGAATCATAAATACTTTCACTCATCTTAGAGAATCCTGACATTCCATTAAAATCCCTTAGAGTATCAAAATCTTTTGCTCGTCCTGTTAATATCTTATGTATATATGCTTGATGTGAAACATCAAATATTATTTTATCTTTTGGAGTATCAAATACTTTATGTAACATTATTGTTAATTCAACTATACCTAAATTGCTTGATAAATGTCCTCCTTTTTTAGATACTTTATCTATTAAAAATTCTCTAATTTCATTACTTAATTCTTCTAATTCATTTTTACTTAATTTTTTTAAAAATTTGGGATTTTCTATTTCTTCTATTTTCACAAAAACACCTCTTATTAAATTTTATTCTAAGACAAAAACAAAAAGAAACATTTTGTCTCTTTAAGCATTTATTTCTTCTAGTTTAACACTTACTAGTTTACTTACACCACTTTCTTGCATTGTTATACCATATAATAAATCAACATATTCCATAGTCTTCTTTTTATGTGTAATTATTAAAAGTTGTGTTCTTCCTTTATAATGATCTATATATTCACCAAATTTTTCTACATTTACTTCATCAAGCGCACTTTCAACTTCATCTAATATTACAAATGGAACATTTTTCAAGTTCATAATAGCAAATAATAAACTTATAGCAGTAAGTGTTTTTTCTCCACCACTTAGTAATGTTATAGCGCCTGGTTTTTTGCCTGGAGGATTAGCTATTATTTCTATACCTGTTTCTAATAAGTTAGATGGATCTGTTAGTTCTAAATAAGCATTTCCACCTCCAAATAGATTTTTGAATACTTTACCAAATTCAACATTTACTTTTTTGAAAGTTGTAGCAAATTTTTCAATCATTACATCATCCATTTCATTGATAATATTTAATAGATTTTGTTCACTTAGTTTTAAATCTTCTCTTTGTCCAACTAAGAATTCATATCTTTTACCAACTCTTTCATATTCTTCTATAGATGCCATATTTATAACTCCAAGTGACTTAATAGTTTTCTTTAAGTCAGATATAATATTTCTTGCAACACTTTCTTCCATTTCTAATTCATAACTATTTCTAGCTTTCTCATAAGTCATATTATATTCTTCACTTAGTCTATTAAGTAAATTATCTAAAGTTATATTTGTTTTAGTTATTTTAACTTCAATTTCATTTAACTTTTCTAAGTCACTTCTGTTTTTACTTTCACTCTTTTTAACTATATTTTCTTTTTCTTCTATCTCTTCTATTAATGCATTTCTTCTCTTTTCTAATTTCTTTTGTTCTAGTTCAATACTTTCTTTTCTCTTTATATTTTCTAAATATTCTTCATTTAATTTATCTAATTCAGAGGTTGTATCTTCTTTATCTAAAGCTTTTATTTCATCTGTTATTTTATTTAATTTTTCTTTTAATTCTTCTATTTGTTTTTCTTTAGAATTATTCATTTCTTTTAATTTTAATAATTCTATATTATTATTATATATTTTTGTTTTTAGTATTTCTATTTCTTTAGAATATTCTTCTTGTTCACTTACTTTTTCTTTAAGTTCTTGTTCTTTTAAGTTTATATTTTTTGTAATATTATCTAATTCTGTTCTATCATTTGTATCATTTTTAGACTTACTACCACCTGTTAATGAACCACCTACATGAATAATTTCTCCACTTAAAGTTACTACTCTATATCTAGAATTTATTTTTTTACTTATTATTAATGCATCATTTATATCTACTGTAACAATTATATTTCCTAATTGATTCATTACAATATTATAGTATAACTTATCATAAGTTACTAAATCAGAAGCAATTCCAACAAAACCTTTCATATTTTTTACCATATTTAAAGTTTCTAAGTCTATACTTTTAGGTTTAATAACATTTAGTGGAAAGAAAGTAACCCTACCGGCATTTTTTGTTTTTAAATATTCGATCGCGTGTTTAGCATCTACATCAGTTTCTGTAATTACAAAATTATTACTAGCACCTAAACTTACATCCAACATAGTCCCATATTCACTTGATACACTTATAACATTACCAATTGTAGATTTAATTCCATTTAAATTAGGCGCATTTAACACACATTTTACGGCATATGGAACTTTAGTCATATTCTCTATATTAAATGTAATTATATCCTTCTTATTATTTAAATCCATTAGTTGTTTTTTAATATTATTTTCTTCATTAGAACTTAAATTTAATTTAGTATTTAATGTTTTATAATCACTATTAAGTTCTTCAAGTTTTTTAGATAATTCAGTCTCATCTTTTTGTGAAGATTCAAATTCTAACATAGTACTTTCTAAATTAGTTTTAATTTCAATTTCTTCATTCTTTAGTTTTCTAACATTATCTAGAACTTCATTATTATTTTTATCATATTTATTTCTTTCTTCTAATAATTCTTTTCTTCTTCTTAAATCATTAGTTTTATCAACAACTACTAAAAGTTCTTTAGCATATCCACTTATATCATTATCTAAATTTGTTCTTTCTAAATTTAACTTTTCTAATTCTACTTTATCTTTAGTTATATTAGTTCTAGTTTTAATTTCAGTATTAGTTAATGATTCTTTTTCATTAGATAATCTATTACTTTCCAAACTTAATTTTTCAATATCACTTGCTAGAAGAGAAACTTCTATACTTTCTAATTTATCTCTAGTCTCTTTATATTTCTTAGCTTTTTCACTTTGCTCTTTTAAAGGTCCAACTTGAGTTTCTAATTCACTTATTATCATATTTACTCTTTCAACATTTTCATTAGTTTTCTCAAGTTTTCTTAAAGTTTCTTCTTTTCTTTTCTTATATTTTAGAACTCCGGCAGCATCTTCTAGTACGCTTCTTCTATCTTCTGGTTTACCACTTAATATTTCACTTATTTTTCCTTGAGGAATTATACTTAAACTTTCTCTAGAAGAAAAAGAATCTATAAATAAATCATTTATGTCTTTAAGTCTAACTTTTTCTTTATTTATAAAATATTCATTTTCTCCTGTCTTATAAACTATTCTTTTAACTTCTACTTCAGTATAATCTAAAGGTAAAGTTTTATCAGTATTATCAAGTACTAAAGTAACAGATGCACTTCTTGCTCCTTCTCTTGAAGATGAACCATTAAATATGACATCCGTCATACCATTAGATCCTCTTAGTGTTTTAACTGATTGTTCTCCCATTACCCATTTTAAAGCATCTACTATATTACTTTTTCCACTTCCATTAGGACCCACTATACCAGTAAAATTTCTATTTAATTCTAAATTTACTTTATCTGCAAAGCTTTTAAATCCATTTATTTTTATTTCTTTTATGTACATGTCTTAACTCCTTATGCATTTTTTTATAGCCTCTTTGGCAGCATGTTGTTCAGCTTCTTTTTTAGAGCCACCTTTTCCAGTTCCATAAACCATTCCATCTATAACAACTTCTACTATAAAAAACTTTTTATGTGCTGGACCACCTTCTTTTATTAAGTTATATTCTACACTTTTTTGTTCAGTTTGAATAAGTTCTTGTAATGTACTTTTATAGTCCATTAAAAAATCAACATTACTTTCTATGTAAGGTACGATTAATCTTTCAAAAAATTCTTTAACTTTATCCATACCAAGTTCTAAATATATAACTGCAACAACTGCTTCAAAAACATCAGCAATCACCGTTTTATTAGCTTCTTTTATACCGTTACCTAATTTAATATAAGATTTTAAATCTATATCTTTAGCATATTCATATAAAGCATTTTCACATACATATAAGCTTCTTTTTTTGCTCATTTCACCTTCATTATAAAGTTTAGTTTTATACATATAATCACTAGTGACATATTCTAAAACTGCATCACCTAAAAACTCTAATCTTTCATATGAAGTACATTCATGCTCATTGGCATATGATGTATGTGTAAGTGCTGTATTAAGGAGTTTACTATTAGTTAAATCTATACCATATTTCTTTAAAGTTTCCATACTATCACCAATTTAATTGTACTAAATTTCTCAGTAAAAGTCTATAAATCAAGAAAAACTCTTGAAAAATTAGTCTAGTTATTAGTATAATAAGTTTGATGAGATATGAAAAAAATACTAATTAAATTCATAGAATTATATCAAAAAACTCCTCTTCATTCTCACTATGGTTGTAAATTTATACCTACTTGTAGTGAATATGCTAAAGAAGCTATTGAAACTTATGGAGCTTTTAAGGGAACATACTTATCAATAAAAAGAATAATGAGGTGCCATCCATTTAGGAAAGTTAGTGTGGATATGGTTCCTAAAAAGGAGAAAGAATGAAAAAATTATTTTTGTGTTTGTTTAGTTTATTATTAGTTACTGGTTGTAGTTTTAGTAATAGTAAGGAAGATATTACCATTTACACAACTTTTTATCCAATTGAATATTTTACTGATTATTTATACGGAGATTATAGTACAGTAAATTCAATTTATCCTAGTAGTGCCGATTTAACAAGTTATAGTCCTACTGATAAGCAAAAGTCTATTTATAGTAACTCTGATATTTTTGTCTATACAAGTTTAAAAAAAGAAATAGATTTAGCAGTAGATTTAATAAATGAAAATTCTGAATTAAGAATATTAGATGCGACTAAAGGTGTGAATTATAAATATGATATTGCTGAGTTATGGTTAGATCCTTCAAATGCACTTATGCTAGCTAGAAATATTAAAAATAATTTAAAAGAATTTGATGATAATGTTTATAATAAAAATAGTATTGAAGATGCTTATTCAGATTTAAAAATTAAAATAAGTGAAATAGATGTAGATTTAACTTTAATGGGTAAAAATGCTAGTAGAAATACTATTTTAGTTAATGATGATACATTATTATTCTTAAGTAAATATAATATTAAAGTTTTATCAGTAGATAGTGATAATCCTGATTATACTAAGAATTTAAATGAAGCTAAAAATCTTATAAATAGTGGAGATATAAAATATATTTATAAAACTACTAATAGTACATTAAATGAAGAAATTTCCAATATAGTAAGCGGATATAAATTAGAAGAATTAGAGATAGAAACTATGTTTACTATTACCGATGAAGAAAGAAAAAATAACGATAATTATTTGACTATTATGGAAAATAATATTACAAAATTAAAAACAGAACTTTTTAGATAAGCTCTGTTTTTTTCTAATTTGTTGTTCTATCATTTATTTATATTATAAGTTTTTTTTATAGTATTTACAAAAAAGTTGAAATGGACAATTGCTACAATCTGGATTTTTAGCTTTGCATTTGTATCTTCCAAATAAAACTAATTGATGATGTAGTCTACTCCATTTATTTTTAGGAAATTTTTTCATTAATTTATTTTCAACTTTTAAAACATCATCATTTTCTTTAGCTAGTCCTAATCTTTTTGATACTCTGTTGACATGAGTATCAACTGCTATACATGGTTCATTATATAAATTAGACAATACTACATTTATAGTTTTTCTTCCTATTCCACTCATTTTCATTAAGACTTCTCTATCATTAGGAACATAACCACCTATTTCAATTAAATCATGTACTATAGATTTAAAATGTTTTGCTTTTTGTTTATACATTCCTATAGTTTTAATATTTTCTTCGACTTCTTTTAGTGTTAATTTATCTAATTTATCTAATGTATTATATTTTTTAAATAAAGGTCTAGTAACCATATTTACTCTTTTATCAGTAGTCTGCGCACTTAACATTGTTGCTAACAGTAATTCATAGTCCTTATTATACTCTAGTTCACATTTAGGATTAGGAAATAAATTATCTAATTCATTTAAAATTATTTCTTCTTTATTCATAGTCTTCACCATCAAGCCAATTATAATCAAATAATGGTTTATATTCTTCTTCACTTTCTTTAGGTTTATTACCTTTTTTAGTCCACTCATATATAATTTTATCTATATATCTTAAATTAGAAACGCCATTTATAACTGCTTCTTTAAGCGCACCTTTAATTATATCTTCACTAACACCATTATTTAACCAATTACTTATAGTTTCATATTCAATTGGACTTAAACTTCTACCAAATTCATTTTCAAAACATTCAAATATATCTATATCTTTCTTTTCTTCTTTATTACTCATTATTAATTTATCATAAAACATATCCAAACTAATACTTTCATTAACTTTACCATTTTCTTTAGTGACAATTATATTTATTATACCTTTATTTATTAAATCACTATAAGTGTTTAATATTTCTTCAGGATTTAATCCTATAATTTTTTCAATATTTTCTAAATCTAAAATATCTTTAATATTTATAAAATAAAGTATAAGTAAAAACTCATTTAAAGTAAGATTTAAATTTTTAATATTTTTTAATACATATGGATTTATTATAAAACCATTTTCTTTAAATAAGTTTTTCATATCTTTCATCTTATATTACCTCAATTCATTAAGTTTATTTTTTATACTTTCTTTATTGTTTTCTAGTTTGCCTTCTAGTATTAAGTTTTCTAATATTTTATAAGTTATACCTAATCTTTTACCTGGTTTAATATTTAATATTTCTAATATTTCATTACTTTCAATATCAATATCTATAGTACTTTTTATTGGTAAATTTTTATATATTTCATTTATTTCTTTTTGATCAATACCTAATATATCAGAGGCTATTAAACTAATATATATACCATTCTTATAAATATCTCTTTTATTTATTGAACCTTTATTAACTAAATTTTTAACTTTATTTATTTGTTCTTTTTCTAATTTAGTAAATTTAATAGTATCATCTACTTCTAATTGACTCCATGCACCTATTACATATGATGTTTCTTTATAATTATTTGATTTAATACCTATATATTCTTCTAGACCATAATCTTTGATAAAATTCATAAATTTAGAAACTTTTTTAGAAGAAAATAATTTATCTAATTCTTCTTTCTTTTTATTAAAATTTATTCTTCTAAACTCTTCTTTATTTTTAACCATGTAGTCAATTATATCCTGATCTAATTTAAAATCTAATACACTCATAAATCTTAATGCACGTATAAGTCTAGAAGGATCTTCTTTAAATTCAATGTTAGATTCTCTAACAGTTCTAATTAACTTGTTATCTAAATCTTTTTTTCCATCTAATATATCAATTATTTCTCCCTCACTATTCATACATATTGTATTTATAGTAAAATCTCTTCTTTTAATATCTTCTTCTAAACTATTAGTATATATAACTTCATCTGGTTTTCCATTTTTATATGAAAGTTCTAATCTAAAAGTAGTAATATCAACTAAGTTATTATTTAATTGAAGTTTTACTGCTCCATATTCATCATAAGTTACTAGATTTTCAAATATATGAGATAAATCTTTAGGAGTAGCATTTGTGATAATATCTACATCCTTACTTTCTATATTCAATAATTTGTCTCTGACAAATCCACCAACTATATAAGCAACATAACCTTTATTTTCAATTTTATTTAATATATTTATATAACCATCCATCTATTAGGTAATACCTCCTATAAATATTTTATCATTTTAATGATTATTTGTGTATATTTTTATCTTTTGTTTATTTCTTCATTTAATATTTGATTAACTAAACTTGGGTTAGCTTTACCCCCACTCTTTTTTAGTATTTGTCCTACAAAGAAACCTAATATATTAGTTTTACCACTTTTATAAGTTTCTAATTGAGTAGGATTATCATCTATTACTTCATTAACTATTTTTCTTATTTCAGAAGGATCACTTATTTGTTCCATGCCTTTTTCTTTTATTATTTCTAAAGGTGTTTTCTTTTCTTCAAGAATTAAAGTAAATACTTCTTTACCTTGTTGAGAACTTATTTTACCTGTTTCAATTAAATTAACTAAGTCATATAACATTTCTGGTTTTAAATATATTTCACTTATTTCTAAGTTATTTTGATTTAGATAACCTAATAGTCTTGTGGTCATCCAGTTAGATGCTTCTTTTGGATTGGTACCTAAATCTAAAACTTTTTCATAAAAATCACTTATATCTTTTTGTTTACTTAATGTTTTAGCATCTTTAACTGGTACTCCTAAACATATATATTTCTTTTCTCTTTCATATGGTAATACTGGAATAGATTCTTTTATTTCTTTTATAAATTCTTCAGTTATTCTAACACTAGGAATGTTAGGTTCTACATAATATTTATAATCTATTGCTTCTACTTTTTCTCTCATGGAAACAGTTACTTTATTAGTATCGTCCCATCTTCTTGTTTCTTGTTTAACTTTTCCACCATTCATTAAAATTTCTTTTTGTCTTTCTATTTCATATAGTATTGTTTCTTTTACACTGTTAAATGAGTTTATATTTTTAATTTCTGCACGAGTACCTAATTCAGTATCTGTATCTTTCATCATACTTATATTTACATCTACCCTTAGTTCTCCTTTATCACTACTTGCATTAGAAACATTTGTGTATTTAATAATATTTCTTAAAGATTCTAGGAAAAGAATTACTTCCTTTTCATTACTAAATACTGGATCAGTTACTATTTCAACAAGTGATTTTCCTGCACGGTTGTAATCTATTAAAGAATAGTTATCAAAGTGGTCTAAACTAGCAGAATCTTCTTCTAAATGTATTTGATGTATAGTAAATTTCTTTTCTACTCCATCTACATCAACTAATAAATATCCATTTCTACCAAATGGTTTAGTCATTTGAGTTATTTGATATCCTTTAGGTAAATCTGCATAGTAATAATTTTTTCTATCAAATAATACTTCATCTGGAGTTTGACAATTTAAAGCCAATGCTAACTTTAAGGTCTTTTTAATAGCTTCTTTATTAGGCAAAGGAAGTATTCCTGGAAAAGCTAAATCTATTACACTTATATTTCTATTAGGATGTATTGTATATTCATTTTTACTTGGACTAAACATTTTAGTTTTAGTATTAAGTTCACAATGAATTTCTAAACCAACTACTGTTTTATACATTTATTTCACCTCACATTTTAAATCTTTTAAACCTGTTAAGTCTTCTACTTTTTTAGCAATATTAAGACATAATGAGTCATTTTTACTCATGCATGTAATATTTATTCCTACAGGCATTTTATTTATTTGCATAAATGGTAATGTAATACTAGGATATCCTCCAAAGTTACCAATTACTAGGTGATTTTCTAATATTAAGTATTCATCACTTAGTTTATCTTTAACATCAACACTTTCAATAAGAGGGGCTGTTTCACCAGATGCAGGTAATATTAAAGCATCATAAGTTTTAAATAGTTCATTCATTTTAGTAACTACTAAGTTTCTCACTCTTTTAGCATTTATAAATAATCTTTCTTGATTTTCTTTTTGTAATATATAACTACCTATAACAAATCTTCTTTTAATCATTTCAGAGAATCCATTAGTTCTAGTATTAAACATTATTTCTTCAGAAGTATTACCATTTACTTTATTTCCAAATATTAGTCCTGTTAAGTTACTATTATTACTTGTAGCTTCTGCACAAGAGATTATAAAATATGTTGGAAATAAACATTCTAATAGTTTTTTATCAAAACTTACTTCTTCTATTGAAATACCTTGATTTCTTAATTTATCTACCATTTCATAAAATTTATCTAATATTTCTTTAGTTTCTTCGGTTTTAGCATTGTTATAATCTACTATTTCTTTTATATAGAATAACTTTTTATTAGTTATATCATTATCTAGATTATCTACATAGTTTATGTTTTCGTCTGGCAAAGTTGTCATATCATATTTATCTTGTCCTTTTAAAACATCAGTTACTAATGCAGCATCATGTACATTTCTAGTAAGTACCCCAACGTGATCTAAACTTGAAGCAAAAGGAAATAAACCAAATCTACTAATACGACCGTATGTAGGTTTATATCCAACACATCCAGTGTAAGAAGCTGGTTTTCTTATTGAATCTCCTGTATCACTGCCAATACTAAAAGGTACAATTCCTAGACTAA
>CAMENK010000008.1 GCA_945928335.1 uncultured Bacillota bacterium | reverse complement strand
TTCTTTCAAAACTACTATAGTTGGACTACATACTTGATCATCAATCTGAGCATCAGAAGGATAAGTACCTGCTAGTGAACCATTTATAGTAACCTTGATTTGTCTATTAGTTCTCATAGTTACTTTTTCAACGACATTTGAATCAACAACATCTTTAATTTTTAAATAATATGATAATACAACTTTTTCATTGGATTCTATAGTTGGAATAGTCCAATTAACTAATTTACTATTAGAATCATATGATGCAGTTCCCTTAGTAGAAGTAACCTCAACAATATCAAAATTATTTAAAATGTAAGTATCGAATGAAACAGATGTTGCAGCATTATTTTTTGCACTTGGTAATAAAGTACTGATTAATTGAGTTGAATTTAAAGCTGTTAAGTCAGTACTAACAACATCCTTTCTAGTGCTTGTACTAAAAATAGTATTAAAATTAGTCTTATCAGCCATATCAATATCATAAGCAATTATTTGGATTCCTTTAGAAGAATAGGAATCAATAACAGTCTTATACGCATTCACTTGATCGGTAGTTAAAGATCCCAAATCATTTACAACTAATACAACTACTTTTACTCCTTCATTTGAAGTAAAACTATTAACAGCTTGAGCTAATGAGTCAAATATTTCACCTGACAAAGTACTAGAAGTACTTGTTTTTACCTCATTTAAATTATTTCCAATATTTTTATTATCTAATTGCTTAGTTGTTGTAGTACCACTAGTAGTATAAACAACACCTTGAGTTATATTATTCCTTGTTTCTAATATTTCAGCATTAGATTTTAATGTGTCTATAACATTACCTTTAATGCTAGACATTGAACTACTATTATCAATAACATAAAAAACTTCAACTTTTTTAGAATTATCAATAATAATATCAATAGCGACTTTACCATTAGCTAAGTCTGATTTTTCAGTATTTATAGTATTTAAAATATTAGTTCCATCTGATGAAAGTTGTTTAACTGAATCATTTTCACTCATAATTTTAATACTATTATTAGCTGCATATAAAGTACTAATTCCTAGTAGCCCACTTAATAAAAGTACACCTACTAATAATTTCTTTTTCATATCTTCCTCCTTATTATAAGTTCATTATAACATGTCTTTTTATAAATTTAAAGATTTTATTATTATTTTTCTTTATAAAGTTAAAAGTATGTGCTAAACTTAAAGTAGGAGAGTAGTTATGAAAGTTATATGTTTAACAATAAAAAGTGATACAATAATTATAAAAACTGAAAATAAACATAATCTTAAAGAAACAAACAATAATGTTATAGTAAATAACAATCTTTTTTATACTCCAAAATTTATTAAAAAAAATAAAGAAATAATAAACGAAATAATAAATATAAAATATATTGAAAACTATGTATATAAAGATTTTGAAAGTTTTTATATTATAGGTAGCATTTTAAAATGTTCTAGTATAACATTCGATATAAAAGAATCTCTTTCTCAAAAAGCATTAAACATTTTACTTTCAAATGAAAAACTAAAATATTTAAAATGTTACTTCATACCTAGTGATTTTGTTCATAAATTAGCTAACAAGAATATTTCTATAGAATTTAATAATGATTATAAATTTACTTCAAACTTTATAAATAGTAATGATTTTAAAAATTTAAAAAGCATGTATTATAAAAAAGTAATAAATTTTTATAGAGAAGAGGATGTATTTGATAATTTAGAAGATTTTCTTAGAATTAATGATTCTTTAAAAATAATTCATTTATATTTTTATTCCCATAAATCTATTAAATATTTAACTGAAAAGTTAACTGAATATAAAGAAAATAGTGTTAATATATTTATTCATCAAAATGACTTTAATAAAGATAGTATAAAAAATGATGTAGAAACATTAAAAGAACTAAATAAAAAATTTAACAAAGATGAAAAAAAGATTAAGATTATATATAGTGATGACTTTTTTAATAATAATATATTTAAAGATCTAACTATAAATGTTGTTAAAATATCTTTAGTAATAATTATGTACTTAGGTTTTATAATGATGATATCAAGCAAATATCATGAATACTTAGCTGCAATTAAAATAAGAGAACTTGAAATGTCTTTAATTGAGAACAGCCAAAATCAAATAAGCAATAATATTGATGAAATAGATGACAATGTAGTAGAATCACCACCAATAGAAGAAACACCACCAGAAGAACCAGTAGAAGAAACACCAAAATATGTAAATTACTATGCAAATATTCCAACAACATTTGACAAACTTTTGTCAATAAATCAAAACACAGTTGGATGGATAAAAGTTAATAACACTTTAGTAAATTATCCAGTTTTGCAAGGACCTTATAATGAATTTTATAATACCCATGATATATATGATAAAGAAGTAATAACTGGATGGATTTATATGGATTCTAAAAATAATAGCAAGGAACTTGATCAAAACACAATTATCTATGGACATAACCTAAAAAGTGGTTATATGTTTGGCGATTTAAAATCGACAGCAAATTATAGTTGGTATACTAATCCTAATAATCAACTAATAACATTTAACACTTTGGAAAAAGAAATGAAATGGCAAATTTTTTCGATTTATAGAGTAGATTATACAACAGATTATTTACAAAGAAATTTCTTTAATGGAGAACAATTTATGGATTTTATTTCTTTGATAAAGGGAAGAAGTATATACAATTTCAATGTTGATATAAATGAAAATGATAAAATACTTACATTATCAACATGTTCAGGAAGTTCAAGAAGGTTAGTTGTACATGCAAAATTAGTAGAGTGATTTTCTACTAATTTTTTTAAAAGAAAAAAGAACAAGTCTTAGTTAGTAACTTGTTCTTCAATTTTATTTTCATTAGAATCTATAGATTCAGTTTCTTTTTGTTCAACTATAACTTCATTTTCAATTATTTCATTAGTTTTCTTTGCTATCATCCAACTTCCAAATATATCAGCATTAGCGCTTTCTGGAGGAGGTGATGCTTTTTGCATTTTAACAATCATAGGTATTTTTAAAATTCTACCAAATGCTACACAAGTACCTGGTTGTAAACTTTTTTGCTTTTCAATAATATCAGCACTCATATTAGGAATCATTTTAGTTATATATTCCAAATCTTCAGGGTGAGTTATTTTAAATATTATAAAATTATCAGCTTGGCTTATAACATTACTATTTAAATCAGTAGGTCTTTGAGTAATTAAATCTAATAAGATACCATGTTTTCTACCTTCTTTAGCAATTCTTTCAAAAATATTATATCCTAGCAAATCAACATCATCATTTTGTTTAACATATCTATGAGCTTCCTCTAGAACAATGTGAATTGGAATACTTGCTCTTGGTTCATTAGTTTTACCAAAAGTTAAGAACATTCTAGAAAATATCTTAGTTACAGTTCTAGCAAATCTATCATCTACATCTTCTAAGTTAATATTTATAACTTGAGCTTTCTTACCATCTTTTGTAGTAATTAAATAAGCAACATAATCTTTAATAGAATTAAACTTTTTATCAGTAAAGAAAGCACTATTAGAACTATTTATCAAGTTGTGTAATTTAACTTTTAAACTAATTGCTTCATCATACATATCTGGATTCAATAAATATCTTTCACTAAATAGAGTAAAGTTTAATGCTATTTCTAATTCCTTTAGACCATAAGTAACATCACTAGTATCAATATTCCATTCTTTATCATCTTGTATAAAACTTTCAATGTATTCTGCAATTATTGTACGTTCAGCAAATCTTCCTTCACTATCAATATCAAAACAATGTCTAAAAATTCTTGTAAATCCAACACCTGGAATAACTGAATTTAGGCTAATTTGCTCAGTATATGTATTAGAAACTATATCAAAAATCTGATCTCTAATTTTAGCACTAGTCTGATTAGTATACATGATTGATGTTATTGCTTTAGCTAAAAGGTGATTTTTATAATCATTGACTTCTTTAGCTTTTGAAGCAAATATTCTAGCAAGTTCTATAGTCGATTCTATAATTGAAATTTGACTAAATTTAGTTGCATCTAGAACATTTAATAAATCATCAATAGTTAATAATGATACAGGTATTTCAAGTCTAGTACTTGCATCTTTCTCAATAAGTCTTCTATTTGTTGTAATAAGTTTATAATGTAAATTGTCATTTATTTTATTTAAATCTTTAAAAGCATTAATATATTCACCATAGGAATCAAATATAAACATATTAGCTTTATAAGGTAAACTAGACATATTATAAACATTTTGAATAATTCTACATATACCATAAGTTTTACCACTACCAGAGTTACCAAAAATAGCTGTATGATTACTAAATAAATCATTTAAATTAACACTGACAGGGTAATCTTTATATAATGGACTAACACCTAAAGTAAAACTTTGATTATCTCCACCAACTAAAACATGAAGTTCTTTTTGATTTATTACCCTAACATTAGCATCTAAATTAGGTTTCTTAATAAGACCACCAACAAAATTAGTATCACTTATCTCACCTAAAAAATTAATTTTAACACTAGTTCCATCAATATCTTCAACTTCTCCTAAAATCCTCTTATCTTTATCTTCAAAGATAACATGTAAATTTAAAATATCTCCTAATGCTTTAGCATCAGTAGCTAAATTAACAATAGCATAGTTTTTATTTATTGCTTTAATATTTCCAAACATATTAACCACCTTATTATCCTATTAAAAATATAACATAATATAACAAAACTTTCAATTAAATATTGTTAAACTTTTTTTTAAATGTTATAATTTCTATAGAATAAGAGGTGACATATGAAGAAAGTATTATTTATAACACTTTTATTGATGTCAAGTGTAATTACTTTAAAAGCGGAATGCAGCTACAAAGAATTAAGAGAACTAAATACATTTGCTTCATATATTGAAACAAGTTATAGTTATAATGAAACTACTGATAAATTTGATTTAACAATAACCAATTTATCAGATAAAGTTTATATAACAGGAAAAATTGGAGAATTTTATTATCCAGAAAATGGTGAGGTACATATTAGTAATTTAAACTTGGGGACAACATATAAATATCAAGCATATTCTTCTACAAATACTGGATGTAGTTCTGAATTATTAAGAGTTATAACTATTAGTATCCCTTATAAAAATTATTACTATGGTTCAGCAGCATGTGAAGGACATGAGGATTTAAATGTATGTAACTCTAAATTCTTAGATTACGAAATATCTGAAAATACCTTTCTAAGTTTACTAAATAAAAAAAATGAAACTATAGATAATAAAAAAGATGAAACAAAAGAAGTTGAAAAAACTTTATGGGAGCAAGCAATAGAATATATATCAAAAATATATATAAAAGTTATACTAGTCATAGTAACATCAATAATAACTATAAGTATATATCAAGTAATTTTAAGAAAGATAAAACATGGATTTTAAAGAAAGAATGAGGTGTAAAATGAAAACAAAAAAAATATGTTTATTTCTATTACTTAGTACATTTATTGGATTAAATGTACTAAAGGCAGATTGTGAAGAAGCAAAACAAGAAGGAGAAAATTTATTAGTTTCTATAGAACCGGCAACTTTAAAAACAGAAGATACTTTGGTTGAAATTGTATTGGTTTCTGATAATATTTATATAGAAGTTTCAGAAAATTATAGCAATACTAAACAAACATATTATAAGAAAGATTTAGGTGATTCAATTTTTTTAAAACTAAAATCACCTGATATCTTTACAAATATTACTTATGAAATAAAAACATTTTATACAAATCAAGAATGTGGAATAGATCCAATAAAGGTTTTTTCAATAGAAACTGGAATATATAATAAATTATCTGACCTAAAGATTTGTTGGGATAAATTATATTTAGATATATGTAAAAATTATTATACAACAGAAGATATTGAAAAATTTGGAAACATACAAGATCTTTCTGAAGAAAAAATAAATAAATTAGTTAATGAAGAGTTAACTAAAGAAGAAGAAAAAAGTAAAATTAATTTAAAAGATATTATAAAAGAATATTATTTATATGTTTTAATACCAATTATTTTTATAAGCATAGTATATATCATAGTAATAGTTATAGTAAAAAAAAGAAAAGAGGTACAAAATGAAAAATAAATCATTTATTTTAATATTTTCAATAATTACTGCTTTTCTATTAATGTTTCCAAATAATTATAAAGCGTTCACTGCTTGGAAATCTCAAGCTGAATGTGATAGCCTTGGTGGTAAAACTACAAAAGGACCAGTTGACGTTTACGAAACATATCAGATGGTATGTAAAGGAAGTAAAGGAGCATTTAAAACACTTTCAGCTACAGGACAATGTCCAGCAGGGACAACTTATTTAGGTTCTGAAAAGAGAAGAAAATATGTAGAAAGTGCCGACACAATAGACTATAGGAATTACAAAATGGTTGATTCAGACATATATTGTTGTGAATATGGAAATTCTTGTAAAGTAGTTGATGGAAAATATTATGGTGCATCAGGAAGTGTTGTATCAAGAGATCAATATTTAAAAGAGTGTACTAAACAACCGGAACCAGTACCAGAAGAGCCGCCAAAAGAGGAGTGTATTATTCCAGATAAAGAAGTTACTAAATCATGTTCTGTAAAAGATACTCAATCCAATTTAGAATGCGGTGGAGAAATAAAAGAAACAGAATTATGTGGAGTTATAGCAGGAACTAATAGTGATGACTATAAATCATTTGGAAATGATTATTGTGATATCTATTGTAGAAGAGAAATGAAACTAGCATTTGAAGACAAGGTAAAAGTTATAGCTGGTAGATACTTTAAACATAATATAAGTAAAGATCAAATTCAAAATTTAAGTGCAGTTATAACTGCTAAATATGAGTGTGGTGGACAAATAAAATATAATACATGGAAAAAAGATTGGAAGGAAGCCAACGAAGAACTAATAACTGCTTGGAATGAATATTCTTATTGGAATACAATAGTGACTTTAGCACCTTTAAAAAAAGAAACTAAGACTTATACTTGTTCATCATGTGAAGTGCAGGAATGTGAAGTTTGGGTACCTTGTAGCTCGACTGATGAAGAATGTTCAGATGATGCTAAAAGAATTATATTTTATAGTGATGGTGGGCCTTTCCAACAAAAAGACTTGACTTCTTATACTTCTAAACCAACTTCATCTACAAAAGCAATATGTGAAAACAATTGTGAATTTACAGAAGGTTCTTGCAATAACCCTTCTAGTACAATAAGTTATAGTAGTTTAGCTAAACATAGTTATTCATGTGGATGTCCAAATGGTTATTTTTGCAGTTTTCAAGATGGAGCAGATCCAACACCAAAGTTAACTGCAGCGGCAAATAGATATAAAGCAGCGGTAGAAAAAATAAAAAATCTTGAAAAACAAATTAGAGAATGCAATGATGAATCCTTGTTCTTTGATGGGGCAGTTATTGGCAGAAATGTAGCAGCATGTGGAGGAGATGGAACAACTACTGGCGGTTATGATGAAAATAGCATTTTTGCAAAAGGTTATGAAGTTAATATAGCAGATCAGCAAGGAGGCTCTTCAAGCATAACTAAAACTTGTAATGAAAGTACTAAATGGGGTGAATTTTGTGGCAGTTGTGATTCGGAATTTCAAGGTGGCGGATGTCAAGTAGAAACTTTAGTAAAATATGAATGCACGGGAACTCCTGGACAAGGAGAATGCAAAAATGTAACCATAACTGTTCCAAAAAATGGTTCAATAGCTGCAAAGTATGAAGATGAATCATATCACTACCAAAGCGCAAGACATTATACTCAAATATTTACAGGAAATGTATCTAATTCACAAATAGACTCAAGCTATATTCCAATGGAACCAAATACTTGGCCAGTTGCAGCTGAAAGAGAGCCTGGAACTTATGAGATATGCTATGATGTTTTAGTTGATGACCCTAAAAATCGTATAGATGGCGGAAATGCTATTTGTGATTATATTGTTGTAAATGAATTAAATATCTATGATTGTAATGATGGATATCACGAATGTTATGAATGCCCAGACGGAGAAGAATGCTATACATGTCCTGACGGAGAGAATTGTGAAACAGGGCCTGGGGATTATGATTACTCATTTGGAGTATATTTTAGAAGTGTAAATCTTGATGATTTATTTCCAAATTCAAAATTCAGTAAATATTCAGTGCCTATTACGTCAGAAAGAAAAATAGGTTATAACTGGAAAAATAGTAAAGATGTGGTTGATGCAATTCAATCCATTGATAATATATGGACACCAGATCACTTGGATTACTCTGTAACATTAACTCCGACTGCAATTAGAAATATAAAACAATATAACAAAGATGCTGAAAACTATTTAGATAATTCATTAAGTTGTGATAATTCACTTTTCTGTTCTAGCAAATTCTTAAGTAGCAAACTTGAGGATCTTGGAGTAACAAACATATTCAGAAATAATGACACATTTACTGAATCACGTTATATAAAACCAGTAGGAGGTAATAGTTAATGAAAGAGGCCTTTTGGACATATCTAGTAATAGCATTAGGAATATTTATATTTGTAGTATTAATACTAGTACAAGATTTAACAACAACCAATGAAGAAGATTATTACCTTACTAAAGAAGTTTTAGAAGCTTCAATGATAGATGCACTTGACTATGGTGTCTATAGACAATATGGTGATATAAGAATGATAAAAGAGAAATTCTATGAGAGCTTTATCAGAAGATATAGTGAAAGTGTGGGTGGAGTTAAAACATATAAAATAGAATTTTATGATGTATATGAATATCCACCAAAAGCAACCGTAAGAGTCAAAACTTCAACAAATGAATATACTGTAACAACGGATTCAACAGTAGACTTTGATATAGTAACTGTATTAAGTGGTATATTAGAGTCTAAGTATGAAGATAGTGCATTTGGAGGTCCAGCATATAGAAATTCTGGTAGTTAAAATATTTGAGGAAAAATAAAATTTTTCCTCTTTTATAATTGATTTTAATTATATTTTCGTTTATAATTAAAGATAGTAAGAATAGGAGGAGTTTATGAATAATTTTTTAGTAAGTTTGAAGAGATTTTTTACAAATAAAAATACAATAACTATAATTTGTGTTTTAGCTATAGTGCTAATATTGTATTTTGGGTACAATTGGAGAATAAAGCAAGCAACCGAACCAATTAGTGTTCCATATGCTAAACAGGAGATTCAACCAAGAACTGAAATTACAAAAGACTTAATCGGATATGTTAAAGTTCCAAAAAAAATGATTACTGATAATACAATAACTAATGTAAATGATATTTTAGGAAAATATGCAAACTATAACACAGTAATTCCAGCAGGAAGTTTATTCTATAAATCTACATTAGTAACATGGTCTCAAATGCCTGATTCAGCATGGGAAGATATTCCTGATGGATACACAGTAGTAAGCTTAAAAGTTAATACTGAAACTACATATGGAAACTCAATATTCCCAGGAAACTATATTGACTTATATTATGCTACTTATGATGACACAGGTAAATTACTTTTAGGTAAATTAATTGAAAGTATTGAAGTACTTGCAGTTAAGGATTCAAGTGGTAATCATGTATTCGAAAATAGTTCAAAACTAGGAACACCATCAAGCTTAATATTTGCTGTACCTGAAAGTATGCATTTACTATTAAGAAAAGCATCATATTTAAGTGGTGAAATAATTCCAGTACCAAGAAATAAATCTTATAGTGAAAATCCAAGTGCAACTATAGTTAGTAGTGAATACTTACAAGACTTTATACTAAGTAAAACAGTTATTCTACCAGAACAAGATATACCAAATACTGGTGCAATTGGAACTGTAGAATAGAAAAAGAATAATAGAAAGGGTGTCATAAATGACTGAAAAGGGAACAATATTTGATCAAATTGATTTTGGACCTTTAAAAGAATTCTTAGATAATGATGATATAACTGACGTATCATATTCTAATGAAGGGCAAATTCACTTAAAGACATTGACAAAAGGTGTTTTCAGAGTAGAAAGACCAGATATAAATAATGCCTTAATGGAAAAAATAGCATTCCAATGCTCAAATGTTATGGGTAAAACTTTCAATATGGCACATCCATTTCTAGATGCTGAAAGTGCAGAATTGCGTCTTAACTTTGTACACGATTCTATTGCAACAAATGGAATCGCGTGCGTTATACGTAAAACACCTGCAAAAATTAGACTTAATAAAGACAAATTATTAAATGAAAATTATGTTTCTTTACAAATACATGATTTTCTATTTAAATGTGTTGAAGGACACTGTAATATTATTGTTAGTGGAGAAACTGGTAGTGGTAAAACAGAACTTGTAAAATATTTAGCAAGTCATATTGCTGCAAATGAAAAGGTAATATCAATAGAAGATACTTTGGAACTTCACTTAGATAAGATATTTCCACATAGAGATATAGTAGCTATGAAAACAAATAATATAGCTTCATATAGTGAAGTTTTAGTAACTTGTATGAGACAAAATCCTAAATGGATTTTACTATCAGAAGTTCGTAGCGCTGAAGCTGTAACAGCAGTTAGAAACTCTATATCAAGTGGACACAATATATTATCAACAATACACTCAGAAAAAGCTAGTGGCATTCCAATGCGTTTATATAGTTTGTTAGAATCAAATCTTGATGTTGATCAATTCTTGAGAAGCATTCATAGATATATACATCTAGGTGTACATGTTAAAGGTTATATGTCAAAAAAATATGGTAGATTTCAAAGAGAAATCGTAGAAGTATGTGAATTCTATGTAGATGATGACAATGAACCAAGAACTAATATTTTATATACTAAAACAATGGATGGATTAGAATCTTATCATAATCCAAGCAAATATCTTCTTGATTACTTGGATGCCCAAGGTATATATTTGCCTAGAGAAACTTTCGTAAAAGAAGGAAATGAAATAAAAGAAGCGGTAATAGAAAGCTTAGAAACATTTTAAAATAAAGAGAGGTGAAGTTATGTATACTGAGATAATAGTTATATTATTTATCTTACTATTTCTAGTGATTTATAGAAAAAGTACAGGTGAAAAATTTTATAAATATATATCTAGAAGTATAGCTGAACTTTATAATAAATATGCACCTTATTCATTTAAGGTAGTTAGAGAAAAAACTAAAGAATTAGGAAAAGAATATACACCAAGACAATACGCTATACAAGTTGCAATCTTTGGAGTATTAGCTGCAGTAATATCTTATGCATACTTTTATAGTATTATAATATCAATAATATATGTAATCGCAGCTATAATGTTTGTACCATATCTAGCATATTTAAGATGTAATAAAGTTTATAGTGAATTTATATTTGAACAAATTCAAGTTTATAGTACAAACGTAATAATGGAATTTAACACAACGCAATCTTTTGTAAAAGCACTAGAAGGTGTTAGAGATAGTGGGGTTCTTGAAGACCCAGTATTAGCAGATGTTAAAGAAATGATTGCAATAGCTTATAGTAGTAGTACAATAGATGAAGCAATTGAATATATGAATAGTAAATATGATTTTTATGTTATAAGAAATATGCATCAATTGTTCTTACAGATAACTAAAGAAGGATCTAAAGATAGTGGAGAAGCTTTAGAAGGAATGCTTCAAGATATAGATATGTTAGTAGAAAATGTTTACAGAGATAGAATTGACAGACAAACTTTCCATAAACAATTCTTAACGTTTGGTGTAGCTTTGTATTTCTTAGTAGCAGTAATTCAATTCTTATTGGGAAGAGATTCATATGTGCAATTAACACAATTATTCTATGTAAGAATTATGTTACATGCAATCATAATTATTAATACTTACTTCTTAATAAGTGGTGAAAAATATTATAACGAGGATGTGGGTGCCGAATGATGTGGGAAATAGCAGTTATTGGTGTCTTACTTGTTGTATTATTACTAGCGCAAGGAAAATTAGATGGCAATAAATTTATAAAAGATAATGAAAGAATATTTAAATTATTAAAAGAGGATGATTATGACTTTTTAGTTGAAGCCAAATATGGTGATGGTGTTGATGCTAATGCCTTGTTTGAAAAAAGAGTAAAAGATGGTTTAATTGTATTGCTTTTATTAGTAGTAATATTTATTTCTAACTTGAATTTTCTTAACTTAATAATATGTTTTGTAATTGCTTATTTAGTATTTAAGTCAGGTTATTCAAATTTAAAATCATATTATAAAAAACATTTGCACGAAATAAATTTATTACTTCCATATTATTTAAAAAGTCTGGAAATATTAATACAACATTACACTGTTCCAGTAGCAATAACTAAAAGTTTAGATCAAGCACCTAGCATATTTAAAGAAGGACTTAGGGAATTAATAGCAAGTATAAATGCTGGTGATTCTTCAATAGATCCTTATATGGCATTTGCTATAAGATATCCAGTTAGAGACTCTATGCGTATGATGAGATTATTATATAGACTTGGATTAGGAAATCAAGAAAGAAAACAAGATCAATTAATTGTTTTTTCAAGAACTGTATCAAACTTACAAGCTAAAAGTCGTGAGACAAAATATAAAGAAAGACTTGAAAAAATGGAAAAGAGAACTATGGTTATGCTTTCTACAACTGGTATTGGTGTAATGATAATATTATTACTTGCAATATTAAGAATGTTTCAAACAATGTAAAAATTGGAAAAAATATTCCAATTTTTTTAGTTTTAAAATAAAAAATAAAATAGTTATATTGAACTTAATGTAAAGCTTATGTTATAATTATTTTATAGACAAAGAGGGTGTAATATCTATGAAATTAAAATTTACTGCAAAGCCAAAAGATGCATTGATTTTTTTGATTTTTGCTTTATTTCTATTATATTTAGTAGCAATAGCTGTAATGAATATAAGATATATAGCAGTTTATAATACATTTTGGGGGTTAAATCCTTTTCCTGCTTTTGGAAAAGAATATTTAGTTACAACAATAACTTTATATGTTTTGGCATTATTAGCAGTAATTATGAGTTCATCAGATAAATTTTATAGTAGGGAAAAAGGATTTGGCTTCGGAAAAAAGAAAGAAAAAGATGAAGCCGGATGGGCTCGTTGGATGAAAGATGATGAAATGAAATCAGCATATGGTGTAAAGAAAGTAACTCTTTCAGACGATACATATGAAAGTGGTGGAATACCAATAATATTAACAGAAAAAGAAGCTTGGGTAGATGATAGTGAAAACCATAGTCTTATAATTGGTGCTTCTGGTTCTGGTAAAACTGCAACAATACTTGATCCTCAAGTTAAGATATTAGGAAAAGCTGGGGAAAGTATGATAATCACTGATCCTAAAGGTGAAATTTATGAACATAATGCTAATATGCTAAGAGAAAAGGGATACAACGTAATAATAGTTAACTTCCGTGATCCAGAACAAGGAAGTGCATGGAACCCTTTAACCTTACCATATCAATATTATAAACAAGGAAAAGAAGATAAAGCTATGGAACTTTTGGAAGACTTAGCTGTAAATATATTAGTTGATGCAAATAATAATGATCCTTTCTGGCAAAAAAGTGCAGCAGACTATTTTACAGGATTAGCATTGGGTTTGTTTGAAGATGCACAAAGTGAAGCAGAGGTAAACTTAAATAGTATAAATGCGATGAGTACTTTTGGAGAAGATAGATGTGGTGCTAGTAAATATGATAAAGAATACTTCAAATTAAAAGGTGAATTATCAAGTGCTTACATAAGTGCTAATGCTACAATAAATGCCCCTGCAGATACTAAGGGTGGCATAACATCAACATTTAGACAAAAAATAAGAATATTTTCAAGCCGTCCAAAATTAGCAGAAATGTTAAGTCATACAGATTTTGATGTAAGGAAAATAGGTAATGAAAAAACAGCGGTATTCTTAAAAGTACACGATGAAAAAACTACTTATCATGCACTTGCAACAATATTTGTTAAACAAGTTTATGAAAGTTTAATTGATGAAGCACAAAAAAATGATAACTTAAAGTTAAAAATTAGAACTAATTTTATTCTTGATGAGTTTGCTAATATGCCAGCATTAAAAGATGTAGAAAGTATGATTACTGCATCTCGTTCAAGAAATATGAGATTTAATTTCGGTATACAAAACTTTAGCCAATTAAATAAAGTATATGGTAAAGAGGTTGCTGAAACTATAAAAGGTAACTGTGGTAATATGTTCTACCTAATTACCACAGAATATGCAGCATTAGAAGAAATAAGTAAATTACTAGGTGAAGTTAAGCCAAAAGTAGAAAAGGATAAACCACAACCACCAGTAAGACCACTAGTAACTGTAAGTGACTTACAGCAGATGAAAAAATTTGAAATGATAATAAAGCGTTTCAGAAATCAACCATTTAAAACTAAACATAAAGCAACATTCGAAATATTTAAAGCTAAAAAAGGTGGATGGGGATTTGAAGATTCAATAAGTGATTACCCAAAAAGAGAAATAAGTGAAATTCAAACTTTTGATATTAAAAAATATGTTGATGAACATAGGCAGGATGATTTTGGCGGTGGAATAAATCCAATGGGCGGCAATCCATTTATACCCCCTTTTGGAGCACCATCTATGGGTAAAGGAATCTTTGATAATAATAACACATCAAATATAGATGATTTAGTTAAGAATATAGATGCTCAGATTGCTAAACT
>CAMENK010000007.1 GCA_945928335.1 uncultured Bacillota bacterium | reverse complement strand
CATTAGAAAAAGCACAAAGTGCTTTTGAAAGATTAACTAGTGGAAAAGATGATGCAATAAAAATAATATTTAAACCTAATAAATAATTTATATTATATGACATATAGGAGAACTATATGTCTTTTTTTGTAAATAAAATGTCTAATAAATGAATAAAAGCGTTAAAACATTTATTAACGTATAAATCTAATAGAAGGGTAAAACCTTCTAGAAAGGAGGAGTATGAAAAAAAGACTTTTATTTACATTTTTGTTAATTTTACCTATTGTTGTTTGTGCTGAAGAGGAGGTGGAATATAAATGGTATACTATTAAAGAAAATAATATACATTATGAAAGTGATGTTGAAAATAATTGTGGATATTTTGATAAAGAAGATTATATTTATAGTGAATATTTTTATTCTATGGATGAACCAATTGCTAAAGATGATAGAGTAATAGAAAAGATAAATTCTGAGTTGAATGTTAGTAGAACTTTTTTTAATTCATTAAAAATTAGTCAATTTTTTATCAATTATAAGGATGATATAAAGATAACTGAATTAAATTTTGTAAATAATAATGATGAGAATATTGCTTTTACTATGAATATAAATGAATCTAGTAAACTTACAGATGATTCTGATGATACTTATATTATCTTTAAAAATATTACTAGTATACCAGTTAGTTTTAATAATGCTATAGATGTAAGAGATTTTAAAATAATAATTAAATATATTAAACCTAGTAATTATTTTAATGGTATAGCTTTTACACTTAAATTGACAGATGAAATTAATCTTAATAGTTTCTATAGTTATAATGAGATAGTTAATGAAGAATGTAATGAAGATATGTGTACATTAGAAGTTAAAATTAATTATGATAATATGTATAATGAGGATATAAGTTTTAAGACTATTGTTTATAGATATAGAGATATTATGTATAAATGTTATGATTTAGAAAGAATTTATGTTCCTGGATATTATAAAGAATTAGATGGTTTTATTAAGGATGAAGAAAAGTATAGAATTGTTGAAACTCAAGTAGTAGAAATTCCTGTTGAAATGCATAGTGTAGGTGAAGTGGCTAGTATTTTAGATAATAGTGTTCAAGATGAGCATAAAGAATCTATTTTAGAACCTAGTAATACTACTATTGCAATGGTTGATGATAAGATTGAAGAAACTTCGGATAATTATTACATTTTAATTGCTCTGTTAATTATTGTTTTGATAGTTGGGACATTCTTGATTATAAAAAATATCAAAAAAAGTCGAACGAAATAATAGTCTAAGTTTGTCGAATGTGTATAAAATTATAAAAAAATAAACTATATTAAGTGCGAGGTACAAAAATGCTTAAAATAGAAATGGAATTCAAGAAGGGAATATTTTTTATAAGGCTTAGTGGGATGTTAACTCAAAATAATGTTGATAAATTTATAAATGAATGTGTTCCTGTGGTATTAAAGCATGGAATAAAGTATGTAGTTATAAATTTAGATAAAGTTAATGCAATTGATTTGAAAGGGATTGAGGCTTTGATGGAAATAAATGATATAGTAAGACAAAATATGGGAAGAACTACTTTATGCAGTATGACTAATAAAGAGGTAAAAAATATAATTAGAAAAAGTAATTATAATAATAGTTTTTTTGAAACAAGTAATGAATTAACTGCTTTGGGAGTGATGAAATTATGATAAGTGAAAAAGATTTAATTGAAACAAAAGATATGATTTATAAAATTGCTTCTAAATATAGTCGATATTATTCTATAGAAGATTTATTTCAAGTTGGAGTGATTGGACTTATGAAAGCTAAAAAGAATTATAAATCTAATGAATTTACTAAATTTTCTACATATGCTTATAATTATATTTTTGGAGAGATAATTGAGTTTATTAAAAATGATAGAACTATTAAAGTAAGTTCAGATGTTCTTAAATTATATAAAGCATATGAAAAGAGTAAAGACTTTCTTATAAATGAACTGGGAAGAAATGTTAGTTTAGAAGAAGTGAGTAAATTTATGGGAGTAGATGAAAATATTTTAAGTGATGCTATTATTAAGAGTGAGTTTGTTCTAAGTACTGATTCTAAACTTAATGATGAAGATTTTTCTCTTGAAAAAATTACTGGTAGTGATAATAG
Organism: uncultured Bacillota bacterium; assembly: GCA_945928335.1. Lineage (GTDB taxonomy): Bacteria > Bacillota_I > Bacilli_A > RF39 > UBA660 > CAKOLN01. Next base: position 15,032 of record CAMENK010000007.1, on the reverse strand, counting down.
GAAGAAAATAGATGATTTGTTAGATTTAAAAAGAGAACTTGAAAGATTAAAAGAAGACGAAAGAAAATTAATTGAACTTAGGTATTTTAAAGATTATACTCAAAGTGAAGTTGCAGAAGAAATGAATATGTCTCAAGTACAAGTTTCTAGAAGTGAGACTAAAATATTAAAAAAAATGTATAATGGAATCGTTTCATAGTGTATATGTATAAATAATAAATAACTCATCATAATAAAATTAGGTGAGTTATTTTGAAATTAAAAGAATATGAAAAGTTAGTTGATAAACATTCTAAAAAAGAAAATAAGTTATTAAATTTTTTTATATCATTTCTTTTTGGTGGAATAATTGGTGTTTTAGGAGAATTATTTGTAGTTTTTTTAGAAAAGAAATTTTATTTACCTTTAAGTGAGGCATATATGTATTTAATGATATTTTTAGTTGTTTTTGGTTCAATATTAACTGGTACTGGATATTTTGATAAAGTTGTATCTTTTGCTAAAGCCGGGTTAATAGTACCAACAACTGGTTTTGCTCATACTATGACTTCTTGTGCAATGGATCATGCTGAAGAAGGACCAGTTAAAGGGATAGGTAGTAATATATTTAAGATGACTGGATGTGTCATATTGTATGGATTAGTTTCTGCTTTCTTTTTAGCCTTGTTAAAAGGGGTGATAAAGTGACTTTAAATTTTAAAAATGTTTATATAAAAAATGCTTATACTTTACTTGGAAGAAATGAATATGTTGAAGGAATAAAGGCTGATGAAAGTTTAAATGATTATTATTTAGATGAGAAGTGTTTTGAAATGGGTGAAGTTGATTATCAAGTTAAGACTTTGAATGGTTTATTAAAAAAAGAAAAATTAAAGGAAAAAGATATAGATGTTTTAATTGGAGGAGATTTACAAAATCAATTATTTGCTACATATTACGCAAATAGAAAATTTGATATTAGTTCTTTAGGTGTTTATAGTGCTTGTGCTTCTTTTAATGAGGGTTTAATATTTGCTAGTTCACTTTTAGAAAATCAAAAAGTTAATAATGTGATTGTTACTGTAAGTAGTCATAATTTGGCAAGTGAAAAACAGTTTAGATTTCCTATTGAATATGGTGCATTAAAAAAGAAAGTTTGTACTTTTACATCTACTGGTAGTGTAAGTGCTTTAGTTACTAATAAAAAAACTAATATTAAAATAGAGTCATCAACTATTGGGAAAGTAACTGATATAGGATATTCTGATGCTAATAATATGGGTGCTTGTATGGCTCCTAGTGCAGCTAAAACAATATATGAACATTTAAAAGAGACTAATAGAACACCAGATTATTATGATCTTATATTGACTGGTGATTTAGGAATATACGGGATAAAAATATTACAAGAGTATTTAGAAAAAGAATATAAACTTAAGATAAATGAAATTAAAGATGCAGGTGTTATGTTATTTAATAAAGAATCAGGAAGAAGTATTGCTGGAGGAAGTGGGCCATTATGTTTACCATTAATTCTATTTACTAAAATATTAAAAGAAAAATATAAAAAAATATTGCTAGTGGGTACTGGTTCATTACATTCAAAGTTAAGTACTAATATAAATGAAAGTATTCCATCTGTTAGTCACGCGGTTAGTTTAGAGGTGAATTATGATTTACATTAATGCTTTTATCTTGTGTGGTTTAATTTGTGCATTAGGTCAATTATTACTTGATAATACCAATTTAACTCCAGGACATTTAAATGCTATTTTAGTAGTTATTGGAGCATTCTTATCATTTTTAGGTTTATATGAAGTTATGCTTGATTGGGCTGGTGCTGGGGCAAGTGTTCCAATTACTAATTTTGGACATCTTTTGTTTAAAGGTGCCTATGAAGGATTTTTAAGTGATGGATTTACTGGTTTGTTAAAGGGAATATTATCTACTTCTTCTGGAGGTCTTAGTGTTGCAATTATAATGGCTTTTCTAGTTGCTATATTTAGTAAGCCTAAACATTAAGTTTTGAACTAAAGATGTTGTTAAGTCTTTAGTTTTTTGATATACTTAAATAAGAATAAAGGAGTGATAACATGGGACTATTTAGAAAAAAAGTTAAATCTGAAACTAAAGATAATACTAATATTGATGGTATTGAAATAGTTGATTTAGAAGGTTCTAATGATAAGGTTGTCAATACTTTAGAACAAAGAAAAGAATTTAAAATAGCAATTATAATTGGAGTGGGGGTTCTTTTATTTGCTTTGTTACTTCCTAAGATAACTAGTATATTTACTAAAGATTCCATATTTACTTATACTGATGAAGTTAATGAGGTTGTTAACAATAAAACTGTAGATGGTATGTTAGAAATAGGAAAAGAAGAAGGATCTATTACTGCTAAAAAAGTAAAGTTTTATAATCCTTTAAAGCGTACTAATAATCAAATATCTGTTACTTATTTACCCAATACTGGAATAAATAATGTTGATGGATTAAATTTGTATGTCGAAATATATAACTCTAATAAAAATTTAATAGCTAGAGTTAAATTTACTAATATTGAAAAATTAGATAGAAAAGTTCAAGGTAATTATAAATTAGATATGAATGAAACTTTATATAAAGAAGCTGAATATTTAAAAGTAACAATTATAAAAGATGAGGAATTTAGTAATATTACTGATACTTTAACTTGTACTTATGAAAATATTGAAGGTAATTCAAAAGTTTATTATAAAAGAGTATATAATTTTACAAATAATGGTTTATTAAGTTATAATATTAGTAAATCTGTTTCAAAGATTGATATTAATGATGTTGATAATACTATAATTGAAAAATATACTAAAATATTTAGTACTGAAAATGATGTTTTAAAGAAAACTAATATAGAAGGAATAAATTTAACAGATACTTCAATTGAGTATATAGTTAATTTAAGTACTTTAGAATTAGGTAATAGTAGTTATAAAAAATTATATGAACAGGGTTCAATTAAAAGACAGATAGAACTTAGTGAAGAAAGCTTGAAGTGGATGTGTGAGTAATGAATAAATTTTTAATAGGGGATTTTGAGGGTCCATTGGATTTGCTATTACATTTAGTTAAATCTTCTAAGATGGAAATAAGTGATATTAAATTAGTAGATATTACAGAACAATATATAAGTTATCTTAAAGAAATGGAAGAAATGAATTTAGATATAGCTAGTGAATATTTAGTTACAGCTTCTGAACTTATTGAAATGAAAAGCAGATATTTACTACCTAAGCCATCTAAAGAAGAAAATAGTGAATATGAAATGGATCCTGAAGAGGAATTAAAACAAAGATTATTAGAATATGAAAAGTATAAGAATTCAGTTAATTCTTTTAGAGATTTAGAAAGTAATAGAAGTAATTATTACACTAAAACTCCAGAAAGAAGAGATAATTATACTAATGAGAAACTTGAAAATAATGGGGAAGTAACAGCTTATGATTTATTAGAAGCTTTAAAAAAATTATTAGAAAGAAGAGAATATTCAAAACCTTTAAATACTAAGATAACTAAGAAAGAGTTATCAGTTAGAGATAGAGTTATTAAAATTAGAAATATTCTTAAAATATATAAATCTGTAGAATTCACTAGTTTATTTGAAGAATTTACTAAAGAATATGTAGTTGTAACATTTTTAAGTATTTTAGAGATGGCTAAAAACAATGAAATTGTTTTGAAACAAGATTCTAATTTTGATACAATAATACTTGAGAGAGTTGATTAATATGAATTTGAAGAGTGTGACTGAAGGAATACTTTTTGTTGTTGGTGATGAAGGAATTACATTAAAAGAATTAAGTGAAGTTCTTAATGTAAATGAAGATGAAGTTAAGAATATTTTGACGGAGCTTAGAAAAGATTATGAAAGTCCTAATAGAGGTCTTAGAATTTCTTTTTTAGGTAATACTTTTAAACTTACAACTAAAAGTGAACATAAAGAATATTATGAAAAATTAGTAACTGATTCTAAAAATTTTACTTTAAGTAATGCAAGTTTAGAAACTCTTGCAATAATTGCTTATAATGAACCTATAACTAGAGTTAGAATAGATGAAATACGTGGTGTATCTAGTGGACAAATAGTAAGAAAACTTCTTGCTAGAGGCTTTATAAAAGAGTGTGGTAAAGATGATTCTATTGGTAAACCAAACTTATATAAAACTACTAATGAGTTTTTAGACTATTTTGGTCTTGCTACTAAAAATGATTTACCAAAATTGGATATTAAAGATAAACCTACAAATAATAGTGAAGTTGAATTATATAAGTCTAATTATAAGGAATAGTAAATCAACTTGAAAAAGATATGGATTTATGATACAAGTATTGATGGGTTAGATTTGAATAAAAAGCGAACATTTTGTTTGCTTTTGTTTTTTGTATGTGCTATAATTATTTGAGAGGTGTTTTGCGTGAATTTTCTTGAAAATAATTATGATGAATATAAAAAACATATGCCTGAAATTCAGAGAATGCTTAACTATTCTGATATATTAAGAGGTCAGATTATAAGTAGAAGTTCAATTAGTTATTTAAAATGTTCAGAAATTGAATTAGCAAGTAGAATTTATAAAGACCATTTTTTTAGTGTTGTCTCTGAATCTTTTTATGGTGAAAGTTATGGGGTTATTATCAGAACAAGTAATATGGGAAAACTTGTTAAGTTTAGTTGTGATTGTTATCAATTTGAAAGAACTTCCTCTTGTAAGCATATAGTAGCATGTCTTAAAAATTTTAGTGATATTATTTTTGAGAAAAAATATGATGTAAATGATATTTCTAAATCTTTATTAAAAAAATATTCTGAAAATAATCAGTTAGAAATAAAAAAAGAAGTTTTTTTAGAATTAGAAATTGAACCACATTTTTGTAATAATTATTATGGATCACACTATTTGTTTGATTTAAAAGTGAAGATAGGTTCTAATAAAATGTATAATTATAAAACACATCAAACTTCTTTTATTAATGTTTATGAGAGAGAAGATGGAGAATGTGTTTTTGGAAAAGAATTTACTTTTAATTCAAATACTAATTTTTTTAGTAATAAAAATAAAAGGATGTTAAATTATATAAATAGATTTATTCCAAATTTAAATAGATCTAATACTATAGATTCTAATGAAATGAGTAATTTATTAGATGAGTTATTTGAGAATGATTTTGAATTTAAATTTGATAATCATATTATTAATTCTTTAAAAACTGGTTTTCCTTTTAAAACTTATATAAAAGAATTAGATAATGATAAATATGAATTAGAAATATCTCTATCCGAATTAATTCCTATCGGTGATAGACTACAGTATATATATACTAATGGAGATATTTATAAGCTTGATAAAAAAACTAGTATGTTTATTGAAGATATGGTCAAATCTAAAACTGATAAATTAATTATTAATAAAAAAGATTTAAATTTATTTTCTAAAGGTATTTTACCAATTGTAAAAAAACAATTGGAAGTTGATGATAAATTAAAAGATAAGATAACTATTGTTGATAATCCTGAATGTGAGTTATATTTTGATATAAGTAAAGATAATGTAATATTAAATGTAAAGTTTATATATGATAAGACTATTGATTATTTTGATAAGAATGAAGATATTTTAAGAGATTTTCCTTATGAAAATAATATTATAAATGAAATTATTTCTTATGGATTTAATATTGAAAAAAACAAATTAATTCTAAATGATATAGAAAAAGAAGTTTATTTATTAGAATATGGTTTAAGTGAATTATCTAGTAAATATAAAATATATACTACAGAAAATTTTAAAAAAGTTAATCTTAAAAAGAAGACAAATATTTCAAGTACATTTAGTATAGGAAAAGATAATATTTTAAGTTATGATTTTAATTTAGATGGTATTGATAATAAAGAAGTTGTTAATATACTTAAGAATATTAAGGAAAAGAAAAAATACTATAGACTTAAAAGTGGTGAAATATTAGATTTAGATGATGAAAATTTAAATGAGTTAAATAATTTAGTTGACGATATGGAATTTAGTGATGAAGAAATTATAAATGGACGAGGTGAAATTCAGAAATATCGTGCGATTTATTTAGATAGTATAAGAAATACTAAATATCATATTGTTAAAACTAATAATCTATTTATAGATTTTGTTAATAATTTTTATAAATATAAGAATCAAAATATTAAGTTAAGCGATAAAGATAAAGAAGTATTAAGAGATTATCAAATAACTGGTGTTAAGTGGCTTTACAATTTGGATAAAACTGGATTTGGTGGAATATTAGCTGATGAAATGGGTTTAGGAAAAACTATACAAGTAATTTATTATATTAAAGAAATATTAAAAGAAGACAAGAAAGCAAAATTTTTGGTAATAGTGCCTACATCTTTGGTTTATAACTGGGAACATGAATTTAATACTTTTGCTAATGATATAAAAATAAAATTAATAGTTGGTAATAGAATTAAAAGAAAACAATTACAAGAAGAAAATGATGATACTAGTGTCTATATAACTAGTTATGGATTAGTTAGAGAAGATGAAGAATATTACATTAACAATAATTATCATACAGTTATTTTAGATGAAGCTCAAAATATTAAAAATGCTTTTGCAGGAATTACTAGGGCAGTTAAAAATATTAAAGCTGATGTTAAGTTTGCTTTAACTGGAACACCTATTGAAAATAGTGCTTTAGAACTTTGGAGTATTTTTGATTTTATAATGCCAGGGTATTTATCTAGTTATCAGAAGTTTAATTTTAAATATAAGATTAGTAATGATAGTGAAGAAGCAAATGAATTGATTGTAGGACTTAGTAATCAAATTAATCCATTTATTTTAAGGAGAAAGAAAAGTGATGTTGTTAAGGAACTTCCTGCTAAAATTGAAAATAATATTTATATAGATTTATCTGATTCTCAGAAAAAATTATATGTTACTGAACTTGAAAGAGTAAAGAAGAAAATGGAAGAAACTTTAAATGATGATGGTATGGGAAAAGCTAGATTTTTAATATTACAACTTTTAACCAAATTGAGACAAATATGTATAGATCCTAAAATTATTTATGAAGATTATGATGGTGGAAGTAATAAAATAGATAGACTTCTAAATATAGTAGATGAATCTATTAAAAATGGACATAAAATTCTTATATTTACATCTTTTAGAACAGCACTAAATATTGTTAAAGATAAATTAGAAAATAATGATATTAAAAGTTATGTAATAGATGGTTCAGTTGACGCTAAAAATAGAATGGAAAGAGTAGAGAGTTTTAATGATAAAAATAGTGATGTTAAAGTATTTTTAATTATGCTAAAAAGTGGTGGTACTGGGCTTAATTTGACTGAAGCAGATGTTGTTATTCATTTAGATTTATGGTGGAATCCACAGGCTGAAAATCAAGCTACTGATAGAGCTCATAGAATAGGTCAAAAGAATGTTGTAGAAGTTATTAGACTTATTTCTAAAGGCACTATTGAAGAAAAGGTTTTAGAACTTCAGAATAAAAAGAAAGAACTTAGTGATAAGTTAATAGATGGAACTAGAAGAGATGAAAATATTTTATCTAGTTTAACTGAAGATGATATTAAAAATTTACTTTCTTATGAAAATAAAGAGTAAATATAAATATACTTTTATTGATATTTTTAATATTAAATAGTATACTTTTAGTAGGTGGTAGTATGTTTTATTTATGGCTTATTGTAATTATAGTTTTAACTATTATAGAATGTATGACAGTCAATTTAGTTACAATATGGTATGTAGCTAGTGCATTAGTTTCTTTGATACTTTCATTATTCATAGATAGTTTCTTAATACAATTTGGTGTATTTGCTATTTTAGGAACAATATTTTTATTAACTACTAGAAAAGCTTTAAATAGACTTATTAAAAATAAGAATGAAAAAACTAATCTAGATAGAGTAATAGGCATGAAAGGAATAGTAACTGAAGAAATTAAGAAAAATGATAATGGGGAAGTAAAAGTTGATGGTAAAAGATGGACTGCTTATGCTGATAAGAAAATTAAGGTTGATAGTATCGTTCAGATACTTGAGATAAATGGAGTAAAATTAAAAGTAAAGGAAGTGGAGGAGTAGTATGGAAATATTTATAGTTTTACTAGTTTTGGCAGGTATTTTAATAATACCAAATATTAAAATAGTGCCTCAAGCAAAGGCATATGTTATAGAAAGATTGGGGTCATATTATCAAACTTGGTCAAATGGTTTACATTTAAAAATACCATTTATTGATCGTATTTCTAGTATGGTTACTTTAAAAGAAATAGTTAAAGATTTTGCACCTCAACCAGTTATAACAAAAGATAATGTAACAATGCAAATTGATACTGTAGTTTATTTTCAAATAACAGATCCTAAGTTATATACTTATGGTGTTGAAAATCCAATAAATGCGATTGAAAATTTAACTGCAACTACATTGCGTAATCTTATTGGAGAACTTGAGCTTGATCAAACTTTAACTTCAAGAGATATTATTAACTCTAAAATGAGATCAATATTAGATGAAGCAACTGATCCTTGGGGAATAAAAGTAAATAGAGTAGAGGTTAAAAACATTTTGCCTCCTCGTGATATTCAAGAAGCAATGGAAAAACAAATGCGTGCTGAAAGAGAAAGACGTGAAAAGATTCTTCAAGCAGAAGGAGAAAAGAAATCAAGTATTTTAATTGCTGAAGGTGAAAAAGAAAGTGCTATTTTAAGAGCAGAAGCAAAAAAAGAATCAGATATAAGAATAGCTGAAGGACAAGCAGAAGCATTGTTAAAAATTAAGGAAGCTGAAGCTAATGGTATTAAATTACTAAAGGAAGCAAAAGCAGATAATGCTGTTATTACTTTAAAGAGTTTGGAAGCTTTAAAGCATGTAGCTGATGGTCAATCAACAAAGATAATTATACCTTCCGATTTACAAAATATAGCTACAATTGCAACAACTTTTAGTGAAGTATTAAAAGATAATCCTAAGAAATAGAAATTCTATTTCTTTTTATATAAAAAAAGAACTTTTAAAGTTCTTTAATATAGCATTTTGGTGCTCCTCCAGGGACTCGAACCCTGACATATTTCTATACACGATTTTGAGTCGTGCGCGTCTACCAATTCCGCCACAGGAGCAGTAATTTAATTATATAGTATTATTTATGAAAATACAAGAAATAACTACATAAAATTTTATATGAATAGTGAAAGTAATATAATAGAAAAAATTAAAGAATTAAACACGGGTGAGGTTATATTTGTTTTATTTATTATTATTTCTATTGTTGGGATAATAGCAAATGAACTTGATAAAAAATCTATTATTAATAATAATTACTCAGGTAAAAAAACTACACATTATATAAGACTAGGAATATTATTTATCAGTCTTTTAATATATTTGTATTTTTTAAAAACTACTATAAAAAAAGGTATAACTACTAAATCTTTTTTAAATAATTTAAATATTTTAGCTACTATCTTATTTGTTATAGGCGGTATTATATTTCTTTATACTGAATATAAAGGTGATGAAGAATATATTATTATTGAATAAAATTTAAAAAAAATTATTCTTTTTTTCTATTATTTATGATAGAATTGTTTTTAGTGTTGATGGCCTGTTGGTGAAATGGTTAACACACAAGCCTCTCAAGCTTGCATTCACGGGTTCAAATCCCGTACAGGTCACCATATTAGTTATTTAAATTCCTTTTATTAGGAATTTTTATTATTAAAAAAGTTATATTATATTTATAATAGAAAGGAAAATATTTATGGAAAAATCAAAAGTTTATTTTAGTAAAGAGATAACACCTCTTAATTTAGTAAGAATGTATGAAGTTTTAGGTAAAGAATTGCCTGGGAAAGTTGCAGTTAAATTACATTCAGGAGAACATGGAAATAAGAATTATTTAAAGCCAGAATTTGTGAAACCTCTTGTCGAGTTTGTAGATGGAACGGTAGTTGAATGTAATACTGCTTATCCAGGAGAACGAAATTATACTGATAAACATTTAAAGTTAATTAAAGAGCATGATTGGGATAAATATTTTAAATTTGATTTATTAGATGCAGAAGGACCTGATTTAGTATTAGACATACCTAATGGAAAAATCTTAAAAAAGAATTATGTAGGTAAAAATTTATCTAATTATGATTCAATGTTAGTTTTATCACATTTTAAAGGACACGCGATGGGAGGTTATGGTGGTGCATTAAAGCAGTTATCTATTGGATGTGCATCAACTGCTGGTAAATCTTTAATTCATACCGCTGGTTTTACTGATAACCAAGAAGAATGCTTTAGAAATTTACCTGAACAAGATAAATTTTTAGAGTCTATGGCTGATGCTGCTAGTTCTATGGTAGATTATTTTAAAGGCAATATTGTTTATATAAATGTTATGAAAAATATATCTAAAGATTGTGATTGTGATGGTTATGCTAGTGCACCTTGTATGGAAGATATTGGAGTATTAGCGTCATTAGACCCTGTTGCTATAGATCAGGCTTGTTTAGATTTAGTATATAATTCTCATGATCCAGGTAAAGATATTTTAATTGATAGAATAGAATCTTTACATGGTGTTCATACTATTGAAAGTGCTTCTATTTTGGGAATTGGATCAAGAGAGTATGAATTAATTAATATAGACTAGAATAGTATGAAATCATACTATTTTATTTGTAATAAGAGGGTGTTTATGTTCATATAATTTTTTGAAATGAAAAAATATATAACAATAATTATAATTTTATTTTTAGTATTAGTTCCCAAAAGAATAAGTGCACTTTCTAGTTATGTTGTTATGGATTCTGAAGGTGGTCGTGTTTTAGGTGGAAGTAATATAAATGATAAAATGCTTATAGCAAGTACTACTAAAATAATGACTATTATTGTTGCTTTAGAAAATGCTAATCCAACAGATATTATATGTGCAGGAGAAGAAATACAGAAAGTATATGGGTCAATGATTTATATAGATGAAGGAGAATGTATGACTCTTTATGACTTATTAGTGGGTCTTATGCTAAGAAGTGGAAATGATGCAGCAGTAGTAATTGCTACAAGGACTTTGGGATATGATAATTTTATAAGTAAGATGAATGAAACAGCAAGTAAAATTGGAATGAGAAATACTATATTTACTAATCCACATGGTCTTGACGAGGAAACACAGAATTATAGTACTGCTTATGATATGGCTTTGTTAATGAAATATGCAGTTAAAAATAAACTTTTTATGGAAATTACAGGAATAAAAAAATATACAGTTACTAGTACTGTTGAAACTCATTTATGGTATAACAAAAATAAATTATTAAGTTCTTATAAATATGCAACTAGTGGAAAAATTGGGTATACTACTAAAAGTGGACATATTTTTGTTTCAAGTGCTACTAAAGGAAGAGAAAATTTAATTGTAGTTAGTATGAAAGATGATAATCAATTTGTTACACATAAAAATTTATATGAAAAATATTTTAATGATTATGATAAGTATGAAATATTAAATAGTTATACTTTCTCAATTAAAGATAATTATTATAAAAATCATTATTTGTACATTAAAGAAGATGTTAATCTTATGTTGAATAAGAATGAATTAGATAAGGTTGATATTAAGATAAATATTTATAAAAAAAAGAAAGTTAATGATAATGATGTAGTTGGTAATGTAAAAATATATGTAGATGGTGATTTTATTGAAAGTGTTAATCTTTATGTTATGAGTAAAGAAGGGAAAAGTTTAAAAAATAAGAATTTATTGAAGAGTATTTTTAGTTAATATAGATTTTAATAATATAATTTGTTAAAATGTAATCGAGGTTTTATTATGAAAAGATTACAAAAATATATAAGTGAATGTGGAATAGCTAGTAGAAGAAAAGCAGAAGAACTTATTTTAAATGGTAAGGTTAAAGTAAATGGTGAAGTGGTTAAAACTTTAGGAACTAAAGTGAGTGGCAGTGATGTTGTTACGGTAAATGGTCAAACTTTAGTGAGTGAAGAAAAAGAATATTATTTATTGAATAAACCAAGAGAGGTTATTAGTTCTGTTAAAGATGATAAAAATAGAACTACAGTAGTGGATTTAATTGATACTAATAAAAGAATTTATCCAATTGGAAGATTAGATTATGATACCACAGGAATTTTACTTTTAACTAATGATGGTGAATTATCTAATATTTTAACTCATCCAAGTAATGATGTTGAAAAAGAGTATGTAGCTAAAATTAAAGGATTTTTAACTAAAGAAGATTCAGAAAAATTATCTAAGGGTATTATGCTTAATGGAATTAAAACTAAACCTGCTTATTTTAAAATGAAGAAATATGATAAAAAGAGTGATATAGCTTATGTAAAAGTTATTATTACAGAAGGAAGAAATCATCAAGTTAAAGATATGTTTAAAGAAATGGGTTATGAAGTTTTAAAGCTTACTAGAGAAAGATATGCATTTTTAGATTTGGGTAATTTAAAAAGTGGAGAATATAGAAAATTAACCACTAAAGAAGTAAAAATGCTTTATAGTTTAAAATAAAAGGCGAAATTAATTTTCGCCTTCTTTTATATCTTCAATTCTTATAGCTTCTGTAGGACAATGTTCAATAGTTTCTAAAATAGCCTTTTTATCTTCTGGTAATACTTCTTTTCCAATTGGATCAGCTTGTCCCATTTCATCAAATACTAAATATTCTGGATGACTATGAACGCATAATCCACACCCTATACAAGCATCTTTATTGATAACAATTTTATCCATTTTAATTCCTCCTAGGTTAATTATATTATTTATTTTATTTAAAATCAATTTTATATCTTCTAAAAGTTTATTTTTTGTGATATCATTATTATGGTGAAATAGTATGAATACTAGAATGGAAAGATATAATAGTGAAGGGGATACTCCTAGCAAATCAAGAGTTAGTAAAAATAATTCTTTATATGAGACTATAAAGTCTAGTGATTTATCTAGAGTTAGAAATAATGATAATATTAAAGTTATTGAAAGTAATGGAAAAACTATTGATATTGCTAAAATAAGAAAATATTTAGAGGAAAATAATATAAGAGAAGTTGAAACTAAAAGAAGGGTTGTAGTAACTGAAGAACCTAAGGTTGAAACTCGAGAAAGAGAAGAAATTAAAGATTATGATATAAATTCTGTTCTAGAAAATGCTAAAAAGTCACGTGAGATTGATTATGACAGAGAAAGATATAAAAAATTAAGAAGAGAAGAATATGATATTTTAAGTAAGCTTAAGATATATGAGGAAGAAGAACAACCAATAGATGAAGATGATTTTAATACTGAAGAAAAGACTTTAATTGATTTAATAAATACTGTAACTATTCATAAAGGAGAACTTAATTTATTAGATGATTTAATTGGAAAAGAAGGAGAAGAGACTACTTTACCAATTGAAGAGGAAAAATCTAGAGAAAGTTTTGTAAAAGAAGAAGTTAAACCTATAGAAAAAGAATTAACAGAAAAAAGATTAGAAGAATTAAATAAGACTAAAGAATTAGTTAATCTAAAAGAAAAGACAATGGAGTTAGATAATTCTTTTTATACTAGTTCTATGTCATTTAGTAAAGATGATTTCGAAGGATTTGATGAACTTGAAAAAAGTGTTAAAAAGAATGGCTTCCTTACAGCATTTTTACTTGTACTACTAGTAGTATTTATTATTGCTACTTTAGTTGTAATTGCCAATTATGTATTTGAATTAGGACTATTTTAAATAGTCTTTTTATGTTGTTAAAGAAATATAATTTAATAATGAAAAGAAAGATGAGGTTAAGAAAAAGGTTTATATTAAGAATTAAAGATAAAATATTTATATCTTTTATCTTGGTTTTTTTAGTTACTTTTATTATTTTTAGATTAGTTAATAAGGAAGTTAAAGGTGTTTTAGTACCTTATTTGGAAAATGATATGAAAAGAATAGGGATGCAGATTATAAATAATTCAATTTTAGATAATAAAAATGAAGAGAATTATTTTGATTTAGTTATTACAAGTAAAAATAAAAATGATGAGATTATTAGTGTGGATTTTGATACTCTTAAGGTAAATAAACTTTTGAATAATTTGAATAATAGTATATTAAAAGATTTAGCAGATTTAGAGAGTGGTAGCGTTAGTGGGTTTTATAGTATGGATAATCATGGAGTATATTTAGTACCTTTTTTTACTTTTTCTAATAATATTATTTTAAAGAATTTGGGATTTAAAATGCCATTTAAAGTAAAAATAGTAGGTAATTCAATTAGTAATATTAAAACTGAGTTATCAAGTTATGGTATAAATAATTCACTTATAAAAATGTATATAGAGGTTAGTGTTAATTTACAAGTTATACTTCCTTTTACTACTGAAATAGTAAATATTAGTAATCAAGTTCCTGTTATGATGAAGATTATAAATGGCAGTATTCCAGAGGTTTATGGAGGAATGTATTCTGTTAATAGTCATAGTGTTTGATTTTAATTCAATAAAATATTATAATTATATTGGTGAAGATAGATGGTAATTTTTGATAAAGAATATGAGTTAGTAGAAAATTATAATGATGCATTTAATGAGGAAGAATTTTTAGATAAATGTACTGATTATTTTGAAAGTTTTGATTATATTGTAGGGGATATTGCATATAGTAAACTTAGATTAAAAGGTTTTAATACACCTAATAATAAAAATTTCAGGGATATAAATGATTATAAGAATATAGATAAGTATATAAAAGAAAATTGTGCTTATGGTTGTAAGTATTTTATATTAAAGAGAAAATAGTCTTAAATATTATTTTATGATTGACACTAAAATTTGAAAATAGTAAAATAACAAATATAAAAGATAAGGAGATACTAATCTATTTAATTTATCTTAGAAAGAGGGAGAAGGATGAAAAATGAGGAATGAAAAAAAGTATCTATTTTATGGAATAGGAATAGTACTAATAGTATTAATAGGAGTAACATTTGCATATTTCA